>JAHIYU010000109.1 GCA_018814885.1 bacterium
GGCCTACCTCCACCTCCGCGATTCCAGCGATCGGAACGCCAGGAACATGCACAAGACGGTGAACGACAGGTAGAACACCACGTCGCGCGTGTCGATCAGGCCGCGGGCGAAGCGCAGGAAGTGGGCGCTCAAGGACAGGCGCTCGGCCAGCGGCGCCAGCGACGCGGGCAGGTGCGGCTCCAGGTTCGCCACCGACATCAGGAACATCAGGAACGCGAAGGAGAGGATGTAGCTGACCACCTGGTACGGCAGCAGCGTCGAGAAGAACACGCCCCACGCGGACATCAGCGCCGTCGCGAACACAAGGCCCGCGCAGGCGGCGGCCAGCGGGCCGGCCTCCGGGTGACCCAGGAAACCCGTCACACCGAAGAAGACGCCCGTGCCGGCCACCAGCACCAGGCCCACCCCCAGCGCCGCGGTGAACTTGCCCAGGATCCAGACGTGATCCGCGACGGGATAGGTCATCACCAGTCCGTAGCGGCCCGAACGGTACTCCTCGGAAAAGAGACGCATGGTGACCGCCGGCAGCATGAAGGTCAGGAACACCGCCATGTTGGTCACCAACGGCTGGAACACGCCCACGGACAGGTTGAGGGCCGCGCCGATCTGCTGTCCCGAGGCCAGCGCCGAGCGCGAGAGCTCGGCGTAGTCGAAGAGGACGTTCACGAAGGAGAAACCGGTCAGCGCCAGGAAGCCCGTCACCACCACCGGCGACATGGCGCTGTGGAAGAAGGCGGCCGTCTCGCGGCCGGCGATGGCCCGCAGGGCCCTCACGAGCCGCGCTCCCGTTCGCCGTCCTCCGGCGTGCCTGTCAGGCGGAGGAAAATGTCCTCGAGGGCATCGCGCGGTCTCGTCGACGCGTCCGGCAGCTCCTGCGCGTCCACCTCGGCGACCAGCCGCCCGCGGTCGAGGATGATGACGCGGCTGCAGGTCCGGCTCACCTCGGCCAGGATGTGGCTGCTGAGCAGCACCGTGCGCTCGCCACGGAAGCTGCGGATCAGGTCGCGGATCTCCACGATCTGGTGGGGATCGAGGCCGCCGGTGGGCTCGTCGAGGATGAGCACCTCGGGGTCGCCGACCAGGGCCTGGGCCAGTCCCACGCGCTGCCGGAATCCCTTCGAGAGATTGCCGACCATGCGGCCGCGCACCTCGGACAGGCCCGCCCGTTCGACGATGGTGTCGAGGTGGCCGTCGCGGCCCGCGGCCGGCACGCCCTTCAGCTCGGCGGTGAAGCGCAGGTGTTCGGTGACGGTGGCGTCGGGGTAGAGCGGCACGTGCTCTGGCATGAAGCCGATGCGACGACGGACTTCGAGCGACGCGTCCACCACGTCGAAGCCGGCGACCGACGCCCGGCCGCCGCTGGGCGGCAGGGTGCAGGTCAGGATGCGCATGGCGGTGGTCTTGCCGGCGCCGTTGGGCCCGAGCAGGCCGACGACCTCGCCGCGTGCGACCTTGAAGCCGACTTCTGCCAGCGCCACGGTGTCGCCGAATCTGCGTGTCAGTCCGTCGGCCTCGATCATCCCAGCTCCTAGTCGATGCACCAGCGGATCAGCGAGGCCCCCCAGGTGAAGCCGGCGCCGAAGCTCACCAGGACAACGTGGTCGCCCCTTTTGACGCGGCCCGCGTCGTAGGCCACCTTCAGGGCCGAGGGGATGCTCGCGGACGTCGTGTTGCCATAGCGGTCGATGGTGATCGAGACCTGCTCGTCGGCGAGGCCCAGCCGCTTCTGCGCCGCCTCGATGATCCGGATGTTGGCCTGGTGGGGAACCAGCAGCTTAACGTCGGACGGGTCGAGATTGTTCCGCTCCACGATCTCCAGGGCCACGTTCGCCATGCCGCGCACGGCATGCTTGTAGACCTCGCGCCCCTCCTGGTAGACGTAGTGCAGCTTGTTCGCGACCGTCTCGGCCGAGGGCGGCATCCTGCTGCCGCCGGCCTTCTGGTGCAGGAACTGGATGCCCATGCCGTCCATGTGGTTGACGGCGTCGATGATGCCGCCGTCGGCCGGGTCCACGGGCTGGACGGCCACCGCACCGGCGCCGTCGCCGAAGAGGATGCAGGTGTTGCGGTCGGTGTAGTCGGTGATCATCGACATGATCTCGGTGCCGACGACCAGGGCGTTGCGCACCAGGCCGCTCTCCACGTAGGCGCGGGCGGTCTCCAGGGCATAGATGAAGCCGCTGCAGGCGGCTTCGATGTCGAAGCCCCAGGCGTGGTCGGCGCCGATCAGCTTCTGGATGACGCAGGCGGTGGCCGGAAAGGTCATGTCGGGCGTCACCGTGGGCACCAGCAGCAGATCCAGGTCGGCTGGATCGATCCCGGCGTGGGCCAGCGCGTCCCTGGCGGCCAGGGCGCCGTGATGCGACGCGGGCGTGCCCTTCTCCACCACCCGCCGCTCGCGGATGCCGGTGCGCTCGACGATCCACGCGTCGTTGGTATCGACCATCTTCTCGAAGTCGGCGTTGGTGAGCACGCGCTCGGGGAAGCTCATGCCGAGGCCGGTGAGGCCGGCCCTCTGGAGGGTGCGCTGTGCCATCGGACCATTCCTTTGCTGGGGCGGGTCTATGACGCCTGGCCGGTCGGACCTGGTCGTACGAGCCTGATCGAGCCATCGTGCAAGGGGACGGTCCGCGGGGACCGTCCCATTCGCAATGCAAACCTCTCGCGGACGCGATGTCAACTCATCATTCCCTGAACGGAGAACCCCCGACCTGGGGCCGGGGTCGATCCGAAAAGACGGCTAGACGACTGGTCCTAGGACTTGTCGACGCCCCCGTCCAGCTCGTCCTGCCAGGCCTTCAACTCGTCCCACTTGCCTCGCGCGGCCATCTCGGCCTGCGCGGGCCAAGTCTCCCCCACGCGGCCGGTCAGTGACGCGTAGTCCGCGCTGGCCGCGAGCAGTTCCTTCAGCTCGTCGACGCTCTTGGCGGCCAGGTCGGCGTAGGTGGACACACCCACGGCCGCGAAGGCTTCGGCGAACTTGGGACCGATGCCCTCGATCTTCGTCAGATCGTCGGCGCCGGTCTCGGCCGGGATCTTCTTGGCGGGCGCGGCCTTGGCCCTCTTGGCGGGCTTGGGCTCGGCTGGCTTGGCCTTGGGCGTGAACTCGGCCTCGACCAGTTCGAGGATCGACATGTCGGCGTTGTCGCCGCGGCGCGGGCCGTCGAGCTTCAGCACGCGGGTGTAGCCGCCGGGACGGTCCGCGTACCGGGGTCCGAGCTCCGCGAAGAGCTTCTTGAGCACGCCGGGGTCGGTCAGCTTGCGGGCCGCCATGCGACGCGAGTTGAGATCGCCGGCCTTGGCGTAGGTGATCAGGCGCTCGGCGACGGCCCGGGCCTCCTTGGCCTTGGCCGTGGTGGTCTGGATCCTCTCGTGCCGGAAGAGCTCCGTCACCATGTTGCGGAACATCATCTTGCGGTGGCTGGCGGTGCGGTTCAGCTTGCGACCGCGCACGTTGTGACGCATGATCTCCATCCTCTTTCCGCCGGCCGGCGCCGGTCAGTCTTCATTGGTCGAAACGGGCCGTGCTTCAGGCCTCCACGCCGGACTTGACCCTGTCCGCGATCTCGCTCTCGAAGGACATGCCGAACGACAGGTCCATGCCGTCCAGGATCTCCTGGATCTCGTTCAGGCTCTTGCGACCGAAGTTGCGGAACTTGAGCATCTCCTGCTCGGTCTTTGTCACCAGGTCGTACAGCATGAGGATCTTGCCGGCCTTGAGGCAATTGGCCGAACGCACGGACAGTTCCAGCTCCTCGACGTTGCGCGACAGCAACTCCACCAGGCGCTCCTGCTCCTCGTCGACATCGTCGTCCATGGCGTCGATGGGCGCCTCGTCGAAGTTGATGAAGAGCTGGAAGTGGTCCTTGAGGATCTTCGAGGCGAAGGCCACGGCGTCCTCGGGCTTGGCGCTGCCGTCGGATTCGATGCCGAGCACGACCTTGTCGTAGTCGGTCCGCTGGCCCACGCGCGTGTCCATCACGCGGTAGCTCACCTTGCGGATGGGCGAGAAGTTGGCGTCGAGGCGGATCACGCCGATCACCTCGTCGGGTATCACGTGCTGCTCGCGGTCGACATAGCCGCGGCCCATGTCGATGTACATCTTGGCCGAGAAGTTGCCGGACTCGGTCAGGTTGCAGATCACGTGGTCCGGGTTCATGACCTTGAGCTCGGGATGCCCCTCGATCATGCCCGCGGTCACGGGGCCTGGCTCGGAGGCCTCCAGGGTCGCCCAGTGCGCGGGCGCGTCGGAGAGGGCGAAGACGACCTGCTTCAGGTTCATCACGATGTCGATGACGTCCTCGAGTACGTTGGGCAGTGTGCTCAACTCGTGCTTGACGCCCTCGATCTGCACGGCCGTGATCGCGTGGCCGTGGATCGACGACAAGAGTGTGCGCCGCAGGGCGGTGCCCAGCGTGTGTCCGAATCCCTTCTCCAGGGGCGCGATCACGAGCTCGGCGAAGTTGTCCGTCTGCGTCTCACTATCGAACTGGACGCCGTCGGGCATCATCATATTGATCCACTTCATGGCGTGGTACCCCCCTGCCATCGGGTCCGGCCGCGTCATCGCCGACGCGGCGTCTCTAGCATCTCGACATCTCTCAGCGGCGGCGCTTGGACTGGCGGCATCCGTTGTGCGGGATGCGGGTCACGTCCTTGATCCGCGTCACCTCGAGCCCTTCGGCCTTCAGCGTGCGGATCGCCGCCTCACGGCCGGAGCCGGGTCCGCGGACCCAGATCTCGATCTTGCGCATGCCGCCGTTCAACACTTCCTGCGCACAGTAGCGCGCCGCCAGCTGGGCGGCGAAGGCCGTCGACTTGCGACTGCCCTTGTACCGTCCCTGGTGACCGCCCGAGGACCAGGTGATCACGTTGCCGCCTGCGTCGCTCATGGTGATGATCGTGTTGTTGAAGCTCGACTTGACGTGCGCGACGCCGTTGATCTCGAGCTTCTTCTTGACCTTGCGGGTCTTCCGCTTGTCCTTGGGACCGGCCACTCTCGCTTACCTCCTGATACTACTTCTTCTTGCCGCCGGGACGGGTCTTGGGACCCTTGCGCGTCCGGGCGTTGTTTTTCGTGTTCTGACCGTGACAGGGCAGCTTGCGTCGATGACGCAGGCCGCGGTAGGTGCCGATGTCCATCAAACGCTGGATGTTGATGTTCAGCTCCGTCCGCAACGTACCCTCGACCTGGAAGTCCTTGTCGATGATCCCGATGATCTTACGCGTCTCCTCCTCGGTGAGGTCGCGCGTCCTGGTCTCCGGATCGATGCTGGCCTTGGTACAAATGCTGCGGGCCCGGTACGGTCCGATCCCGTAAATGTAGGTCAGAGAGGTGCTGATCCTCTTGTCGTTGGGAATGTCAACACCGGCAATTCTGGCCACCTCGGCTCCTTTCGTCTTCCCTCGTCGTGGCGGATCCGCGCCTCAGGCGCGTCCCGTCACGGGATCCGTCATTTCTGGCGCTGGTTATGGCGACGGTTGACGCATATCACCCTCACGACGCCTTCGCGCCGGATGATCTTGCACTTGTCGCAGATCTTCTTCACGGAAGTGCGCACTTTCATGACCGCTCCTCCTGCCGCCCCGCGGGCGTCGTTACTTGTACCTGTATGTGATCCGACCCCGGGTCAGATCGTACGGAGAGAGCTCTACCGTCACCTTGTCCCCCGGCAGGATGCGAATGAAATGCATGCGCATCTTGCCAGAGACGTGCGCGAGAACCAGGTGCTGGTTCTCCAGTTCGACACGGAACATCGCGTTCGGCAACGCTTCGACGACCGTGCCCTCTACGGTTATTCCCTCTTCCTTCGCCATACTCTGCTCCCGTCCCGTATCGACCCCTCGACCGTCGCCCTACCGCGCGGTCAGGACCTTGGCGCCGTCGGCCGTGACGGCCACCGTGTGCTCGAAATGAGCTGACAGCCTGCGATCCGCCGTCACGATCGTCCACTGGTCGGCCAGCGTGACGACCTCCTTGGCACCGGCGTTGATCATCGGCTCGATCGCGATCACCAGCCCCTCCTCCATCACCGGATCGGGCAGGGAGAAGCTGCGATAGTTGGGCACCTGCGGATCCTCGTGCAGTGCCCGACCGATGCCGTGTCCTACCAACGATTCCACCACCGCGAAACCGTATGCCCTGGCGTGGGTCTCGACGACCTTGCCGACGTCCGAGATGCGCTGGCCGGGCCCGACCTGGCCTATGGCCAGTTCCAGGCACTCCCGCGTCACGCGCAACAGGGTCGCCGCCTCCTCGCCGACCTCGCCGATGGCGAAGGTCTCTGCCGAGTCGGAATGCCAGCCGTTCCTGATCAGGCCGCAATCCACGCCGACGATGTCTCCCGGCAGGAGCACCCGCCCGCCGGGTATGCCGTGAACGACTTCCTCGTTCACCGAGATGCAGCAGGTCGCCGGAAAGCCGTTGTACCCCTTGAACGAGGGGACACAGCCTGCGTCGGCGATCATCCGCTCCGCCAGGGCATCGACCTCGCCCGTCGTCACGCCGACGGCGATCATCTCGCGCAGCGCGAGGAAGACTTGCGCCAGCACGTGCGCGCTGTCCTCCATCCTGGCAACCTCTGCAGGCGTCTTCAGATTGATCCGTTGCCTCAAGGCCACCTGCGATTCCTTGCGCCGTCGCGGTCACAGCGCCCCATACGGCGGCCGCGATCCTTCTCTGATGCCCGGCCGGGATCACCCCGGCGGTATCCGTACTACCTGCGCGCCCGCAAGCGACCCTTGGTCATGAAGCCGTCGTAGTGCCTCATCACCAGGTGCGATTCTATCTGCTGCAGGGTGTCCAGCCCCACGCCGATGACGATCAGCAGTCCCGTGCCGCCGAACTGGAACGGCACGTTGAAGTAGTAGATCATCAGGTCCGGCATGATGGCGATGGCTGCCAGGAAGAACGCGCCGGGCAGCGTGACGCGCGTCAGGACGCGGTCGATGTACTCGGCGGTCTTCTTGCCCGGCCGCACGCCGGGGATGAAGCCGCTGTTCTTCTTCATGTTGTCCGCCAGATCGACCGGGTTCAGGATCACGGCGGTATAGAAGTACGTGAACAGGATGATCAGCGACGAGTACGCCACGATATAGACGATGTGCGGCGGCTGGAACATCCGCGTCAGCGTATCGATGAAGGCGTTGTCGCCGAAAAACGAGCCCAGCGTGCCCGGGAACATGATGATCGACTGGGCGAAGATGATCGGGATCACGCCCGCCGTGTTCACGCGCAGCGGGATGTGGGTGTTGGCCCCGCCGTAGACGCGGCGCCCGACGATCTTCTTGGCGTACTGCACCGGGATGCGTCGCTGCCCCTGGGTGATGGCGATGATGCCCGCGATGACCCCGATCATCAGCACGCCCACGATGACGCCGGTCAGCCAGTGCAGCGTGCCGTCGCGCAGCGCCTGGAACGTGTTCAGGATGTCGGCCGGATAGCGCGCGATGATGCCGATGAAGATGATCAGCGAGATGCCGTTGCCGATCCCGCGCTCCGTGATCTGCTCGCCGAGCCACATCACGAACATGGTGCCGGTGGTCAGCGTGAGCATCGTCACCAGCTTGAAGCCGATGCCCGGATGCTGCACCACGCCCAGACGCTCCAGCGTGAAGCTCACGCCGAAGGACTGGACGAACGCCAGACCAAGGGTGCCCCAGCGCGTGTACTGCTGGATCTTCTTGCGGCCCTCTTCGCCCTCCTTGGCCAGCTTCTCGAAGTAGGGGATCACCGCCTGCAGGAGCTGCAGGATGATCGAGGCGCTGATGTAGGGCATGATGCCCAGCGCGAAGATCGTCGCCTGTCTCAGGTTGCCGCCGGCGAACATGTCGTACAGGGCCACCAGGGTGCCCTTCTGGCCCTCGAAGAACTGCTTGATGGCGTCCAGATCGACACCCGGTGTCGTGATGTGACCGCCCAGACGGTAGACGATCAGGATCATCGCCGTGAACAGAAGCCTGCGCTTCAGTTCCGGGATCCTGAACATGTTCTGGTAGCTGCCTGTGATATTCAAGACGCCGCTTCCTTGTTACGGGGTCCCCGGTATCTGTCTTCAGACCTTCACGACGACGCTGCCGCCGGCCGCTTCCACCGCGCTGATCGCGCTCTTGCTGGCCTTGTCGACCGTGATCTTGAGGCTCCTGGTCTCCAGCGTGCCCCGTCCCAGCAATTTCACGGGCCGGTCGGAGTACTTCACCAGGCCGGCGTCCGCTAGGACGGCGGCGTCGATCTCGAATCCTTCCGCGAAACGGTTCAGGCTCTCCAGGTTCACCAGCTGGAAGGTCTTGCGGAAGATGTTCGTGAAGCCGCGCTTGGGCAGACGGCGGTTCAACGGCATCTGGCCGCCCTCGAACCAGGGCGGGACGCCGCCGCCGGAGCGGGCCTTCTGACCCTTGTGGCCGCGGCCGCCGGTCTTGCCCTGCCCGGAGGCGGGGCCGCGCCCGCGGCGCTTGGTGTCCCTGGTGGCGCCCTTGGGCGCGCCGATGTTGTTCAGCTTGAGCATGCCTACTTCACCTCTTCCACGCGAACCAGGTGCCGCACCTTGTGCAGCATGCCGCGGATGGACGGTGTGTCCTCGTGTTCGACCATCGCCTGGTGGTGGCGCAGGCCCAGCGCCGCGATCACGCGGCGGTGTTTCTCGGGACGCCCGATCACGCTGCGCACCTGAGTGACTCGGATCCTACTCATCGTTCTCGGCCTCCTCGACCTTGGCGTCGGCGGCTTCGGCCCCCTCGACCTTCTCCGGCGCGGGTTCCGCGGCAGGCGCGGCAGCCTCGGCCTCGGGCTTGCGCTCGGGCTTCGGCAGGCCGAAGACCTCGAGAATGCTGATGCCGCGCTTGGCGGCGATCTCCTCGACGGAACGCAGCTGGTTCAGCCCGTCCATCGTCGCTTTCCAGACGTTGTGCGGGTTCCTGGAGCCGAGCTGCTTGGTCAGGATGTTCTTCAGGCCCGCGGCCTCCAGGATGGCGCGCACGCCCCCGGCGGCGATGACGCCGGTACCCGCCGCTGCGGGCTTCAGCATGACGCGGCTCGCGCCGAATCGACCCTCCACCGCGTAGGGGATGGTGTTGTTGAGGATGGGGACCGTGATCTGCGCGGACCTGGCCATTTCCGAAGCCTTGCGGATGGCATCGGCTATCTCGTTGGCCTTGCCCAGCGAGACGCCGACCTTGCCCTTGCCGTCACCGACGGTCACGATCGCGCTGAAGCTGAAGCGGCGACCGCCCTTGACCACCTTCGCGACGCGATTGATGGCGATGACGGTCTCCTGCATGTCGAGCAAGTCGCGCTCGTTGGCGCGACCGCGGCCGCCGGGACGCCCTTCGCGGCGCGGCCCTCCGAAGCCTCCGCGGCCGCCGGGGCCGCCGGGACCGCCCGGTCCGCGTCCGCCGGGTCCTCTGCGCTGTCCGGGGCCACCGGGCCGGGGACCTCTTTGTCCCGGGGTGTTCGGCGTGTTGGTCATCGATTCGCTCCTGTCCGGGGTCAGACTTTCCTAGAACTTGAGTCCGCCGTCGCGGGCACCCTTGGCGAGCGCGGCCACGCGCCCGTGGTAGAGGTAACCGCTGCGGTCGAATACGACAGTCTCGATACCCTTGGCCTTGGCCGATTCGGCGATCCGGCGCCCGACCATGTAGGCCACGGCGCACTTGCCGGTCAGCTCCTCGGGCACTTCCAGGTCGCCGACCATCGTGCTGTCGGCGGCGACCAGCGTGTTGCCGACCACGTCGTCGATCATCTGGGCGTAGATCGACTTGTTGCTGCGGGCCACCGACAAGCGCGGTCGCTCGGCGGTGCCGACGACGGTCTTGCGCGTGCGGATCCTCCGCTTGCTGCGCGCCGTGATCCTGTCCTTCGCACTATCTTTCATCCCGGGTCACCTCCCGACGCTGACCTGTTTACTTGGCCGCGGCCTTGCCCGCCTTGCGGACGACGAGTTCGTCGACGTAGCGAATGCCCTTGCCCTTGTAGGGTTCGGGCTTGCGATAGGCGCGGATCTCGGCAGCCACCTGTCCCACCAGCTGCTTGTCGATGCCCTTGACGTCGATTCGCGTCTGCTCGGGACAGACGATCTCGATGCCGTCGGGGATCGGGTACTCCACCGGGTGGCTGTACTGCAGTTGCAGGTCGAGAATCTCGCCCTTGACCTGCGCGCGGTAACCGACGCCGATGATCTCCAGCGACTTGACGAAGCCCTCAGTGACGCCGGTGACCTGGTTGGCGATGAGCGCCCTGACCAGGCCGTGACGTGCTTTCATGGGCTTGCTTTCGTCGGGGCGGCCGACGACGAGTTGGCCGTCCCCGAGCTCGAAGGTCAGCCCCTCGGGTATATGCTGCCGCAGCTCCCCCTTGGGGCCCTTCACCACCGAGGTGTCACCCTCGATCGTGACGGTCACCCCGTCGGGTATGGGAATCGGCTTGAGTCCGATGCGGGACATGGGTCTTCCTCCTGCCCGGCTGTTTACCAGACCTCGCAGAGGATCTCGCCCCCAACGCCCCTGGTACGGCATTGGTGGTCGGTCATGATCCCCTGGTTGGTCGAGACGATAGCTATTCCGTAGCCGCCACGGACCTTCGGAATGCTCAACTTGTCGGCGTAGATGCGTCGACCCGGCTTGCTCACGCGCTGGAGGCCTTCGATGACGCCGGTCTGCTTGCCGTTGCGCACGTAGTACTTCAACGTGATGCGCACGGTGCCCTGGGGCCCCTCGTCGGTCTCGTCGACCTTCGCCACGTAGCCCTGGGCCTCGAGTAGGTGCGCCAGCGCCTTCTTGGTGTTGGACGCGGGCATCTCCACCTTGCGGTGGCCGGCCTGGATGGCGTTGCGGATGCGCGTCAGCATATCCGCGATGGGATCGGTCATGCTCATGTCTCAAGCTCCTCGCAGCGTGTTACCAGCTCGACTTGACGACTCCGGGCAGGTCGCCCTGCAGCGCCAGTTCGCGGAAGCAGATGCGGCAGACGCCGAACTTCCGGTAGTATGCCCTCGCCCGTCCGCAACGGCGGCACCGGGTGTATGCTCGCACCTTGTACTTGGGCGGCCGGTTGGCCTTGGCGATCAGCGACTTCTTGGCCAATTCGATTCCTCCTCTAGCGCCGGAAGGGCATGCCCAGCTGCTTCAGCAGCTCCCGGCCCTCCTCGTCGTTCTTCGCGGTGGTCACGAAGGTGATGTTCAGGCCGCGCGGTTCTTCCACCTTGTCGTAGTCGATCTCGGGAAAGACCAGCTGGTCCTTCAGGCCGACCGTATAATCGCCCCCGCCGCTCAACCGGTCCGAGACGCCGCGGAAGTCGCGGATGCGGGGCAGGGTGAAGTTGATGAAGCGATCCATGAACTCCCACATGCGCTCGCCGCGCAAGGTGACCCGCGCGCCGATGGCCATGCCCTCGCGCAACTTGAAGTTCGATATCGACTTGCGGGCCTTGGTCTTCACGGGTTGCTGGCCCGCGATGATCTCCAGGTCGCTCAGCGCGCTCTCCAGGGTCTTCGGGTTCTGGATCGCGCGGCCAAGACCCATGTTCAGGACGATCTTGGTCGGTCGGGGAATCATCATCGGGTTCTTGAACCCGAATTTCTCCTGCAACGCCCGCCTGACGTCGTTCTCGTAGAATTCCCTCATCCTCGGCTTCGACATTTCTTTCCTCCTGCCTGGCCGGCTAGTTGGCGAGCATCTCGCCGCAAAGCTTGCAGGTTCTCACGCGCATGCCATCTCCCAGCACCTCGGTGCCGGTACGGGCCGCCTTGCCGCACTTGGGGCAGATCAGCATCAGGTTGGAGGCCTCGATGCTGGCCTCCTTCTCGATGATGCCGCCCTGGGGCGCCTGCTTGGACTGGCGCGTGTGGCGCTTGATCAGGTTGACCTTCTCGACGATCACACGCCCGGCGTCGGGATAGACCTTGAGGACCTCTCCCTCCATGCCCTTGTGATTGCCGGAGATGACCCGGACCTTGTCCTTCTTCTTGATGTGCATCACAGCACCTCCGGCGCGAGGGAGACGATCTTCATGAACTTCTTCTCCCGCAGTTCCCGGGCTACGGGTCCGAAGATGCGCGTGCCCACCGGCTCCTTGTCATCGTTGATGATGACCGCGGAGTTCTCGCCGAAGCGGATGTAGGAGCCGTCCTTGCGGCCGATCTCCTTGCGGGTGCGCACGACGACCGCCTTGACGACCGTCCCCTTCTTGACGTTGCCGTTGGGGATGGCGCTCTTGACCGCGCATACGATGATGTCGCCGACCCGGGCGTAACGCCTGCGCGACCCGCCCAGCACGCGGATGCACATGGCGGTCTTGGCGCCGGAGTTGTCCGCGATGTTCAGCATCGTGTGTACTTGGATCATTGCCGTCTCTCCCTGGCTACTTCGCGCGCTCGAGGATCTCGGCCACGCGCCAGCGCTTGGTCTTGGAGTAGGGCCGCGTCGACATGACCTTCACGGTATCGCCGGCGTGGCACTCATTGGCCTCGTCGTGGGCCTTGATCTTGATCGAGCGGTTGATGATCCGCTTGTAGAGGGGGTGCGGAAAACGGCGGTCGATCTTCACGACCACGGTCTTGTCCATCAGGTCGGACACGACGGTGCCGATTCGCGTAGCCCTCAGGTTCCTCTCCGACTGCGTCATCGTTCAAACTCCCACCCCGCGGGCGCGCCGCGGGAAACCGGGCGCCCTAGCGCCCTGCCTTCTTCTCGTTCACGACCGTCTTGATGACGGCCAGCTCGCGTCGGGCGATACGAACGGACAAGGGATTGTCCAGGCGGCGCATATTCAACTGCATGCGCAGATTGAGCAGATCCTCGGACTTCTCGGCCACGAGGCTCTCCAGCTCCTCCAGGGACATGTCCCGGTAATTGTGTGCTTTCTTCATCGCGGTTACTCCCCGTGCCTGCTGACGATACGCGTCTTGAAGGGCAGCTTTGCCGCACCCAGCCGGAAGGCCTCCTTGGCCAGCTCGGGGGTCACGCCGTTGATCTCGTAGAGCATGCGACCGGGCTTGACGACGGCAACCCAGTACTCGGGATTGCCCTTGCCCTTGCCCATGCGGGTCTCGGCCGGCTTCAACGTGATCGGTTTGTCCGGGAAGACCCGGATCCAGACCTTGCCCATTCTCTTGATCCGGCGCGTGATGGCGATACGGGCAGCCTCGATCTGACGGCTCGTGATCCAGCCGCACTCCGTGGCCTGCAGGCCGTAGTCGCCGAAGGACACGCTGGAACCGCGGAACGCGACGCCCCTCATGCGGCCCTTGTGGGTCTTGCGGTGTTTGGTCCTCTTCGGCATCAACATGGCTCGTTATCCTCTCCCGCCGGCCTGTCGCCGCGGTGGGTCATTCGTCCTACGCCCGCTCCTCGTGGACCTGGGAACGCAGCTGCTCCTTGAAGTCCGCGGGGAAGATCTCGCCCCTGCAGATCCACACCTTCACGCCGATCGCGCCGAAGGTGGTGTGGGCGGTGGTCATCCCGTAGTCGATGTCGGCGCGCAGCGTGTGCAAGGGGACGCTGCCGTCGTGGTAGCTCTCGATGCGGGCCATCTCGGCGCCGCCGAGGCGGCCGGCGCAGCGGATCTTGATCCCCTGGGCGCCCATGCGCATGGCGGTGGCGATGGCCTTCTTCATGGCGCGGCGGAAGGACACGCGTCCGGTCAGCTGGGCAGCCACGTGCTCGGCGACCAGCGGTGCCGACAGCTCGGGTTTCTTGACCTCTTCCACGTCCAGCTTGACGTTCTTGCCGATCATCTTGTTCAGCTCGGCGCGCAACTCGTCCGCGCGCGAGCCCTTGCGCCCGATGACCACGCCGGGACGGCTTGTCGAGACGATCACGTTCACCTTCTCGCGGAAGCGCTTGATGCGGATCTGCGCGATGCCGGCGTTCCCGACCCTGGCCATGATGTACTTGCGCAGCAGCAGGTCCTCGTTCAGCCAGTCGGCATAGTGCTTCTCGCTGAACCAGGTCGAGTTCCAGTCCTTCACGATCCCCAGCCGGAAACCGATCGGATGCGTTTTCTGACCCATGCTCGTCCTTTCCTCTCCCGTGACCTCGTCGCGCGGCGGCGCTTCGGTCATGCAGTACCCGGCCCTACTGGACCGGCGAAATCGTCACCCGGATATGGCTGGTACGCTTCAAGATCCGGTACGCCCGGCCCTGGGCGCGTGGCTGGATCCGCTTCATGATCGGTCCTTCCTCTATCTTGATTTCCTTGACGAAGAAGCCCGAGTCATCGCGTCTGACGTCCTCCTCCGAGACGATGCGGGCGTTGGCCGTGGCCGACGCGATCGTCTTGCTCAGGATCGGTGACGCCTTCTTGGCGGTCAGGCCGAGGATCTCCTGAGCCAGGTCCACACGCTTGCCACGCACCAGATCGGCCACGAGTCGGGCCTTCCTGGGCGAAATCATCACGAACTTGCTGACAGCACGGCCGTCCATCTGACTTACCTCCGCCTGGCCTGTCTACTTGCCCTTGCCCCTGCTGGTATGCCCCCGGTAGGTCCGCGTCGGCGCGAATTCCCCGAGCTTGTGGCCCACCATGTTCTCCTGGACATATACCGGAATGAACTGCTTGCCGTTGTGGACAGCGATGGTATGACCCAGGAAATCGGGTATGACGGTCGAACGACGCGACCAGGTCTTGACGACCCGCTTGTCGCCCCTCTCATTCATCTCGGCGATCTTCCTGTGCAGGTGATCGTCGACGTATGGTCCCTTTTTGATCGAACGAGCCATGCTTCTTCCATCCTCCGTCCAGGAGCGCGGCGCGGGCCGCGGACTGTAGGGTCGCTACTTCTTCTTCCGACGCCGCACTATGAAGCGGTCCGACGGCTTCTTGCGCCGCGTCTTGAATCCCTTCGTGGGCTGGCCCCAGGGCGAGACGGGATGACGTCCGCCGGAGGACTTGCCCTCGCCGCCGCCGTGGGGGTGGTCGACGGGGTTCATGGCCACGCCCCTGACCTTGGGGCGCCTGCCCAGCCAGCGCGACTTGCCGGCCTTGCCGAGTACGACGTTCTCGTGCTCGGAATTGCCGACCTCGCCGATGGTGGCGTAACAGTTCCTGTGCACCATGCGCACCTCGCCGCTCGGCAGGCGCAGCGTCACGTAATCGCCTTCCTTGGCCAGCACCTGGGCGAAGGAACCGGCGCTGCGGACGATCTGTCCGCCGCGGCCGATCTGCAGCTCCACGTTGTGCACAACGGTGCCCAGGGGTATCCGGTGCAGCGGCATGGAGTTGCCCACGCTGAAGCTGGCCGCCTCGCCGGTCAGCACCGTGTCGTCCACCTTCAGCCCGTTGGGCCACAGGATGTATCGCTTCTCGCCATCGGCATAGAACAGCAGGGCGATGCGCGCGCTGCGGTTCGGATCGTACTCGATGGTCGCGACGCGAGCGGGCACGCCCATCTTGTCGCGCTTGAAGTCGATCCGGCGGTAGCGGCGCTTGTGGCCGCCGCCGCGCCGGCGGCTCGTCACCCGGCCAGTGTTGTTGCGTCCGCCGGTCTTGTTGAGGGGCTCCAGGAGCGACTTCTCGGGTTGATCGGTCGTCAGCTCGCTGAAATCCGAAACCGTGCGGAATCGTTGCGCAGGCGTCACGGGCTTCAGTTTCTTGATACCCATTGTCTTCCCCTATCCTCGAGCCGCGTCGAGCCGCGGCGACTGATCCCTAGACGTTGTCGAAGAGGTTGATGGCATCGCCCTCGGCGAGGGTCACGACGGCCTTCTTCCAGTCGGCGCGCTTGCCGGAGAATCGGCCCAGCCGCTTGAACTTGCCGCGCATGTTCATGGTCCGCACCGACTCCACCTTCACGCCGAAGTAGAGCTCCACGGCCCGTCTGATCTCGTGCTTGTTGGCGGCGGGCTCGACCTCGAAGAAGTACGTGTTGTGCCTCTCGCGCAGGTCGCTGCCGCGCTCGGTGATCAGGGGACGATGGATGACCTTGCTCAGATCCTTCACGACCCGAACACCTCCTCCACGCCGCTCAACGAGTTCTTGGTGAACACCAGGTTGTCCGCCCAGAGGATCGTGTAAGCGTTCAGATCGGTATGACGCATCACGCGCACGCCCTTGATGTTGCGCAACGACTTGTAGACGTTGTCCGCGTCCTGGGGCAACACCACCAGGGTGTGATGCCCCTCCAGGGACATGCTGCCCAGCAGTCGGGCCATCTCGGTCGTCTTCGGGACGTCCATCTCGAAATCCTCGATCACCTTGACGCGCTCGTTGTTCGCGCGGTCGCTCAGCGCGGATCTCAGCGCCAGGCGCTTGATCTTCTTCGGCAGCTTGTAGCTGTAGTCGCGCGGATGCGGCCCGAAGGTCGTGCCGCCGCCGATGCGCAGCGGCGATCGCGCGCTGCCCGCGCGCGCTCGTCCGGTGCCCTTCTGACGGTACAGCTTGGCACCTGAATGAGCGTTCTCGGCCCTGGTCTGCGTGTCGTGCGTGCCCTGGCGCTGGTTGGCCAGGTAGTTGCGCACGGCCTCGTAGAGGGACTGCTTGTGCACCGCCTGGGCGAACAGCGAGTCGGGCAGTTCCACGCTGCCGACGGATGCGCCGTTGCGGTCGTAAAGGTTCGCGGTCACCATCGTTTAACCTCGCACCTGCGTTTCGGTTGATCCGGACACTCGGCCGCTGATCCGGATGAGGACGAGGCCGTTCTTGCTGCCGGGCACGCTGCCCTTGACCAGGAGCAGGTTGCGCTCCGCGTCGATGCGAACGACCGTCAGATTCTTCTTCGTCTCGCGCTTGTTGCCGTACTGGCCGGCCATGCGCGTGTTCTTGAACACGCGGCCGGGCTTGGTGTGCATGCCGATCGAACCGGACATGCGCACGTTCTTGCTGCCGTGGCCGGCGGGGCCCCGGTGCTCGTTCCAGCGCTTGATGCGGCCGGAGAACCCGCGTCCCTTGGTGATGCCGGTCACGTCCACCTTCTGGATGCCCTCGAGGATCGAGACGTCCACGGCGTCGCCGAGCGCGAGCTCCTCGCCCTCGTTCGGGATGAACTCCCTCAGGATGCGCACGGGTTCGACTCCGGCGCGGCGGAAGTGTCCCTGCATGGGCATCGTCGTGTTCGCGGCCTTGCGGCCGCCGAACCCGAGCTGGACGGCCGCGTAGCCGTCGGCCGCGGGCGTCTTGAACTGCGTGACGACGCAAGGGCCGGCTTCGATGACCGTCACCGGAATATGGCGCCCTTTCTCGTCGAAGACGCGTGTCATGCCGATCTTCTTGCCGATCAGTCCGTTCATGGCTGCTCCCTGGCTCCCTTGTCCTCGCTTCAGACCTTGATCTCGACGTCCACGCTGGCGGGGAGCGTCAGCTTCTTGAGGAACTCGGTCGTCTGGGCCGTCGAGTTCTCGATCTCGATGAGGCGCTTGTGGATCCTCATCTCGAACTGCTCCCGGGACTTCTTGTCCACATGGGGCGACCGCAACACGGTGTACACCGAACGCTTGGTCGGCAGCGGCACGGGGCCGCGGACCAGCGCGCCGGTCCTCTGCGCGGTCTGTACGATCATCTTGGCGGAGCGGTCGAGGACGGCCGGCTCGTACGCCTTCAGCCTGATCTTGATCTTCTGTCTGGCCAATTCGGTCTCCTTCGCTTGCGATGGCTACTCCAGCTTCGCCGCCGACGGGGCCCACCGGCTCCTGCGGCGCCTGCTCACCCTTCGCACCCCGGACACGTCATGACTGGGCATCCGGGCAGTGCCGGTCGGACCGCGCTGGCGGCCCGGCCTTACGAACCGACTACTCGATGATCTTGGCGACGACGCCCGCGCCGACGGTGCGGCCGCCCTCGCGGATCGCGAAGCGCAGGCCCTCCTCCATCGCGATCGGCGTGATCAGCTCGATCGACATCTTGATGTTGTCGCCCGGCATCACCATCTCAACC
>JAHIYU010000110.1 GCA_018814885.1 bacterium
ACGTAGTCGGCCAAACCCTTCTTGGCCTGCACTTCCGTTATCGCCGCCGTCAAGGTCGTCTTGCCGTGATCCACGTGGCCGATCGTGCCTACGTTGACGTGCTCCTTGGTCCTCTCAAACTTAGCGCGAGCCATGGCTGGCTACCTCCTTCTTGGGCGTCGTCAGGGACGATCCCATATGCCCATGTAACGCCGAGTGATCTCCGTCGCGATCTTCTCCGGCACCCGCTCGTAGCGGGAGAACTGCATCGTGTGCGTGGCCCGGCCCTGGGTCAGCGACCTCAGCTGGGTCGCGTAGCCGAACATCTCGCTCAAGGGCACCTCCGACTGCACGACCTGGACGTCGCCGCGGGATTCCATCTTGCTTATCCGGCCCCGCTTCGAGTTGAGGTGTCCGGTCACGTCGCCCAGATAGTCCGCCGGGACCACGACCTCCACCCTCATCACCGGCTCCTGCAGGACCGGACCGGCTTTCTGGACCGCCTTGCGCAGTGCCTCGGCGCCCGCAGCTCGAAAGGCGACCTCGCTGGACAATTCCTCGTCGAAAGAGCCGCCCTCGAGCCGGATCCGCAGATCGACCAGCGGATAACCGGCCAGGATGCCGCTACCGCAGGCCTGCAGGCTCGCCTGCTCCACGGCCGCGACGTACTCACGGGGCATCTGCCCCTCGCTCACCGTGCTGGCGAAGGTCTGTCCCTCGCCGTACTCCGCCGGCTCCACCGCCAGCTTTACGTGGGCGAACTGGGCCTTGCCGCCCCCCTGGCGCTCCAGGCGAAAGTCCTCGACCGCCGCCCGGCTGATCGTCTCGCGGTAGGCGACCTGGGGCTTGCCGACGTTGGCCCTGACCCCGAACTCCCGCTGCATCCGATCGGTTATGATCTCCAGGTGCAGCTCGCCCATCCCGCTGATGATCGTCTGGCCCGTCTCCGGATCCTCCTTCACCTGGAAGGTGGGATCCTCGTCGGTGAGGCCCGTGAGGACCTCGGCCATCTTCACCTGGTCAGCCTTCGTCTTGGGCTCGATGGCCACGAAGATGACCGGCTCGGGGAAGCGCATCTCCTCCAGGAGGATCGGCCTCTCCAGGGCGCACAGCGTGTCGCCCGTGCGGATCTGCTTGAAACCGACCACCGCGACGATCTCCCCGGTGGTGGCCTCCTCCACCTGCTCGCGCTTGTTGGCGTGCATCTGGAGGATCTTCTGGATCCGCTCCTTCTTGCCCGTATTGGCGTTCAGGACCACCCCGCCCGCCTTGAGCCCGCCGCTGTAGATCCTCAGGTAGGCCAGCCTACCCACGTAGGGATCCGTCACGATCTTGAAGGCGATGGCACTGAAGGGCTCGCCTGCGGCCACCGACCTCTGCTCCGGCGCCCGATCCTTGGGGCGCCACCCCTCGACCGGGGGCAAGTCCGGCGGAGAGGGCAGGAAATCCACTACGGCGTCGAGCAGTCTCTGCACGCCGTTGTTCTTGAAGGCCGCCCCGCAAAGCACAGGCACCAGCTGGGCACCGATGGTGGCGCGGCGCAGTCCCGCCAGGAGCTGGTCGAGGTCGGGCTCCCTCTCCTCGAGGTAGAGCTCCATGATCTCCTCGTCCAACTCGGCCAGCTTCTCCAGCAGGTAGGCGCGCGCCTGTGCCGCCCGTTCCCGCAGCTCCGCCGGTATGGCGACGTTGTCGAAGCTCGCACCGAGATCCTCGGCGTGCGGGAACCGGGCGGTCATGGTCAACAGGTCGACCACGCCCCGGAACTTGTCCCCGCTGCCCACCGGCAACTGGATCGGCACCGCATTGGAGCCGAGCCTGTCCCGTATCATCCCCACGGCCCGGTCGAAATCGGCCCCCGCGCGGTCCATCTTGTTGATGAACGCCAGACGCGGGACCCGGTACTTGTCGGCCTGCCGCCAGACGGTCTCCGACTGGGGCTCGACCCCACCCACCGCGCAGAACACCGCGATGGCACCGTCCAGTACCCTCAGGCTGCGCTCCACCTCCACGGTGAAGTCCACGTGGCCCGGGGTGTCGATGATGTTGACGCGGTGGTCGCGCCAGAAGCAGGTGGTCGCGGCGGCCGTGATGGTGATGCCGCGTTCTCGTTCCTGCTCCATGAAGTCCATCTGGGCCGAGCCCTCGTGGACCTCGCCGGGAATGTGCACCCGTCCCGTATAGTAGAGAATCCGCTCGGTCGTCGTCGTCTTACCGGCATCGATGTGGGCCATGATGCCGATGTTGCGGATCATCTCCAGTTCTACGCGGCGTGCCACTTTCACTCCGTCGTCGCCCGGATCACAGGCTCCCGACGCGCACAGTCGTCCCCTTCGGACCTGTCCGTCGCCTTTGCCACTGCCCCGCCGTCCGCGGGGCGCCACGGGCTATTCGAATGTTGCCATCATCCTTTTCGTCAGCGCTCTGCGTGCTCGAACGAGAGGGACCTTTACCAACGGCAGTGGGCGAACGCCTTGTTCGCATCAGCCATACGGTGTGTGTCTTCGCGCTTCTTGATAGACGGTCCATCGTTCTTGCTGGCCAGAACCAGTTCGGCAGCCAGCCTCTCGGCGAAAGTATGCTCCGGACGCTGCCGGGCGAATCCTATGACCCAATGCATGGCGAGCATCTGTCGACGCTCCGGACGCACCTCGACGGGCACCTGGTAGGTGGCGCCGCCGATGCGTCGGGACTTGACCTCGAGGCTGGGCTTGACGTTGTTCAGGGCGGTGCGGAAAACCTCGATGCCCTCCTGCCCCGTCTTCTCCTTGATGATATCGAAAGCGTCGTAGATCATCCGCTCCGACACGCTACGCTTGCCGTCGTGCATGACGTAGTTGATGAACTTCGTCACCACGTGATCGCCGAAGCGGTGGTCGGGGGTGATCGGTCGCCTTTCGGGTCGTCTCCGCCTGGCCATGCTCTATCTCTCCTTGCGGGGTGACATTCCCCCCGCTCCGTGAACCCTGATGAGACCTCTTACCTCGGACGCTTGGCTCCGTACTTGGAACGGGCCTGGCGACGGGCATCCACGCTCGAGGCGTCCTGCGTTCCGCGCACGATGTGATACCGCACGCCGGGGAGATCCTTCACGCGGCCTCCGCGCACCAGCACGATGCTGTGCTCCTGCAGGTTGTGCCCCTCGCCGCCGATGTAGGCCGTGACCTCTATCCCGTTGGTCAGCCGCACGCGGGCGATCTTGCGCAGCGCCGAGTTGGGCTTCTTGGGCGTCTGGGTGTAGACGCGCGTGCAAACTCCCTTGCGCTGCGGGCATCCCTGCAGGGCCGGGCTCTTGCTCTTGGGTTTGATCTCCTTGCGGCCCTTGCGCACAAGCTGATTCAGAGTCGGCAATTTCGTCTCTCCTGATCTGACCTGCCCGGCGAAAAACCGGGCAAAAACAGCGCCGGCGGGCACACCATGGCATCCGGCACAGAAGCGAAAGGGTATAACCCGGACAGGCAAATGTCAAGTCCCGGTAAGACTTTTTCCTGTCCGGTCCCGGTTCCGTCCGGCGTACCGATCCATCTCGCGGGGGAAGATCAGCCCGCCGCGATCTCGGAAGCCTCTCCGTCGGCTTCCTCGCCCGCCAATTCGGCCTGCTGCGCCGCCAGTTCCATGGCCGCATAGGCTTCCTGGATCCGGATATCCTCGCTGTCGAGGTCCGGGTCCTCCACGGCCAGGGACTTGTACTTGCTCAGTCCCGTGCCGGCGGAGATCAGGTGGCCCATGATGACGTTCTCCTTGAGACTGCGCAGCTCGTCGCGCTTGCTGCGCGTGGCGGCGTCGGTGAGCACCCGGGTGGTCTCCTGGAAGCTCGCGGCGCTGATGAAGCTGTCCGTGCTCAGGCTGGCCTTGGTGATGCCGAGCAGCAGCGGCTCGGAGGTGGCCGGTTCCAGCAGCGGCTCGCCCTTCTTGCGCAGTTCCTTGTTGCGGAGCACGATCTCCGCGTTGGCGTCCTCGATCTCCTGGCGCGGCACCTGCATGTCCTCGAGGTACTCCGTATCGCCGGAGGACTTGATCAACACCTTCTGCAACATGCGGGAGACCACGACCTCGATGTGCTTGTCGTTGATCTTCACGCCCTGCAGGCGGTAGACCTCCTGGATGGCGTTCACGAGGTACGACTGCACCTCCTTGACGCCCTTGACCGCCAGGATGTCCATGGGGTTGATGGGACCCTCGGTCAGACGGTCACCCGCGATCACGCGCTCACCCTCGTAGGTCCGGATGTGCTTGCCGTGCGGGATCAGGTACTCCTTCTCCTGGCCGCCGTCACCCTGGATCATGAGCCGCCGCAACCCGCGCGTGGTGCCCATGAACTGCACCACGCCGTCGATCTCCGTCACGACGGCGGCGTCGCGCGGCTTGCGGGCCTCGAAGAGTTCGGCCACGCGCGGCAGGCCGCCCGTGATGTCGCCGGTCTGCGAGACTTCGCGGGGAATCTTGACCAGCTTGTCGCCTACGCGCACCTCCTTGCCGTCGTCGGTGAGCAGGAAGGCGCCGGTGGGCAGGATGTACTCGGCCAGCTTCCGGCCGGTCTTGGCCGAGACGATGCGGATCGCCGGATGGAGGGATTTGTCCGCGGACTCCTTGATCACCGGCTGCTTCATCCGAGTCTTCTCGTCGAGCTCCACGGACAGCGAGACGCCGTCGATGATGTCCGCGTACTGCACCAGGCCGACCTTCTCCGACAGGATGAAATCGGAGTAGGGGTCCCACTCGAAGATGGGATCGCCCTGCTTGACCTTCTGGTTGTCCTTGACCAGCAGCCGGGCGCCGTAGGGCAGGTTCATGTGGCTGCGCGTGATGCCCGAATCGAGCACCAGGTTGATCTCGCCCTTGCGGCTGATCGCCACGCGGCCGCCATCGTTGTCGGTGACAAGTTCGCAGTTGTTGAAGACCACCTTGCCGTTGGCGGCCGCCGACTTGACGTTCTGTTCGGCGATGCGGCTCGCCGTGCCGCCGATATGGAACGTCCGCAGCGTCAGCTGTGTGCCGGGCTCGCCGATCGACTGGGCGGCCATCACGCCGACCGGTTCCCCGATATCCACCAGCTGATCCTCGGCCAGGTTGTAGCCGTAGCAGAGGGCGCAGACACCGCGCTTGGAGCGGCAGGTGAGGATCGAGCGGATCTTGAGGGTCTCGACGCCGGCCTCCTCGATGTTCTCGGCCAGATCGCCATCGATGATCTC
Source organism: bacterium (assembly GCA_018814885.1). Classification (NCBI taxonomy): domain Bacteria; species bacterium. Next base: position 5,169 of record JAHIYU010000110.1, read on the forward strand.
ACCCGCCTCGCAGATGAAATCCCCCTTCTCGTCTATGACGTCCTCCGCGGCCGTCCGGCCGATGATGCGGTCGCGCAGGGGCTCGATGGTCTTCTCGCCCTCCTTCAGGGCGGCGATCTCGAGACCCATCAGGGTGCCACAGTCGTGTTCCGTGATCACGATGTCCTGGGACACGTCGACCAGGCGGCGCGTCAGGTAACCGGCGTCCGCCGTCTTCAGCGCCGTATCAGCCAGACCCTTGCGCGCGCCGTGCGTCGAGATGAAGTACTCGAGCACGGACAGGCCCTCGCGGAAGTTGGAGAGGATCGGCTGCTCGATGATCTCGCCGAAACCGCCGGTGACCTTCTTCTGGGGCTTGGCCATCAGGCCACGCATGCCCGCCAGCTGCTTGATCTGGTCGGCGGAGCCCCGGGCGCCCGAGGCGTTCATCATGTACACGGGGTTGAAGCCCTGATCGTCGTGGGAGAGATTGTCGAACATGCGGTCGCGCACCTCGTCCGACACCTGGGTCCAGAGGTCGATCACCTTGTTGTAGCGCTCTCGGTTGGTGATGATGCCCTTGCGATGCTGGGTGACGATCTCATCGACCTTCTTCTGGGCCGCGGCGATGATCTTCTGCTTCTCCGCCGGTATCAGGATGTCGTCGATGCCGATGGTGATGCCGGCTTCGGTGGCGTGATGGAAGCCCAGCTCCTTGAGCCGGTCCAGGAACTGCATGCAGCCCGTGGTGCCGTGCTTGGTGTGCACCACTCCCACGAGCTTGGCCAGGGCCTTCTTGTTGTAGGGCTGGTTGGCGTAAGGCAGGCCCTCGGGCATGATCTGGTTGAAGAGCAGCCTCCCGACGGTGGTCTCGCGCAGTTCCCGCGCACCGCTATCCTGGTCCGTGAAGCGCACCTTGACCAGGGCGTGCTTGTCCACCAGGCCGGCGCGGAAGGCGGCCTCGGCATCGGCCGGATCGGCGAAGACCTTGCCCTCGCCCTTGGCGCCGGGGCGTTCGAGGGTGAGGTAGTAGCATCCCAGCACCATGTCCTGCGAGGGCGTGGCGATCGGCGAACCGCTGGCGGGCGACAGGATGTTGTTGGGCGAAAGCATGAGCAGGCGCGCCTCGAGCTGGGCCTCGTAGCCCAGAGGGACGTGCACGGCCATCTGGTCGCCGTCGAAGTCCGCGTTGAAGGCGGTGCAGACCAGCGGGTGGATGCGGATGGCCTTGCCTTCCACGAGCACCGGCTCGAAGGCCTGGATGCCCAGGCGGTGCAGGGTCGGCGCGCGGTTAAGCAGCACCGGGTGGTCCTTGATGATCTCCTCGAGGATGTCCCAGACTTCCGGGCGCTCCTGCTCCACGAGCTTCTTGGCGCTCTTGACGGTCTGGACGTACCCCTCCTCTTCCAGCTTGCGGATGATGAAGGGCTTGAACAACTCCAGCGCCATGGTCTTGGGCAGACCGCACTGGTAGAGCTTCAGCTCGGGACCGACCACGATGACCGATCGGCCGGAGTAGTCCACGCGCTTGCCCAGCAGGTTCTGGCGGAAGCGGCCCTTCTTGCCCTTGAGCATGTCGCTCAGGGATTTCAGGGGCCGGTTGCCCTGCCCCTTCACGGCGCGCGAGCGGCGGCCGTTGTCGAACAGGGCGTCCACGGCCTCCTGCAGCATCCGCTTCTCGTTGCGCAGGATGACGCCGGGGGCCTTGATCTCGATCAGCTTCTTGAGCCGGTTGTTGCGGTTGATGACGCGGCGGTAGAGGTCGTTCAGGTCGCTGGTGGCGAAGCGGCCGCCGTCCAGGGGGACCAGCGGGCGCAGGTCGGGAGGCAGCACCGGCAGGCAGTCGAGGATCATCCACTCGGGTCGGTTGTTCGACTGGCGGAAGGCCTCGACGATCTTCAGTCGCTTGAGCACGGCCTTCTTGCGCTGGACCGAGGTCTCGGTCTTGGCCTGGGTGCGCAGCTCCTGGCTGAGGTCGTTCAGGTGGAGGGCGCTCAGGAGCGTGCGGATCGCTTCGGCGCCCATCTCCAGCTCGGACTCCCAATCGGGGTGCTCCTCCTTGAGATCCCACCACTCCTCCTCGCTGACGATGTCGCCCTGCTGAAGGTCGGTGTTGCCCGGGTTCATGACCACGTAGGACTCGTAGTAGAGTACGCGCTCGAGATCCTTGAGCTTCATGTTGAGCATGTGCCCGATGCGGCTCGGCAGGCCCTTGAAGAACCAGATGTGCGCTATGGGCACGGCCAGCTCGATGTGGCCGAGCCGCTCGCGTCGTACCTTGCTCTGGGTCACCTCGACGCCGCACTTGTCGCAGACGATGCCGCGGAATCGTATGCGTTTGTACTTGCCGCAGTTGCACTCCCAGTCCTTCACGGGCCCGAAGATGCGCTCGCAGAAGAGTCCGTCCTTTTCGGGCTTGAAGGTCCGGTAGTTGATCGTCTCCGGCTTGGTGACCTCGCCGTAGCTCCAGTCGCGGATGGTATCGGGAGACGCCAGCTGGATGACGATCGAGTTGTGTTCGATAGTCCGCTTGGGGTCGTCGCTTGTCTTCAATCCCAGCATCGGTATCCTCCTCGCCGCCCCCGTGGGGGTCAGCGGCTTTGGCTCAACTGGGGAGCTTCCTCGAGATCCACGTCCAGGCACAGGCTCTTGAGCTCCATCATCAACACGTTGAAGGACTCGGGGATGCCCGGCTCGGGGGGGTTCTCGCCCTTGACGATCGCCTCGTACACCTTGGAGCGTCCAGTGACGTCGTCCGACTTGACCGTCAGCATCTCCTGCAGGCAATTGGCCGCACCGTAGGCCTCCAGGGCCCACACCTCCATCTCGCCGAAGCGCTGGCCGCCGAACTGGGCCTTGCCGCCCAGGGGCTGCTGCGTCACAAGCGAGTAGGGACCGATCGACCTGGCGTGGATCTTCTCCTCCACGAGGTGATGCAGCTTGAGTATGTAGATGGTGCCGACGGTGACTTCCTTGTCGAAGGGCTCGCCGGTGCGGCCGTCGTAGAGGGTCGCCTTGCCGCTGATGGGCAGCGACTGTTCGCTCAGGGCCGCCTTGATCTCTTCGATGGTCGCGCCGTCGAAGACGGGGGTCTGCACCTTGTAGCCCCCGGTGGAGGCGGCCCAGCCGAGGTGGGTCTCCAGGATCTGCCCGAGGTTCATGCGGCTCGGCACGCCGAGCGGGTTGAGCACGATGTCCACGGGGGTGCCGTCGGCCAGATGAGGCATGTCCTCGTCCGCCATGATCTTCGAGACCACGCCCTTGTTGCCGTGGCGGCCGGCCATCTTGTCGCCGACCGAGAGCTTGCGGCGCCGCGCCACGTAGACCTTGACCAGCTTCACGACCCCGGGGGGCAGCTCGTCGCCGCGCTGCACGCGCTCGCTCTGCTTCTCGTAGTCGACATCGATGCGGTCCAGCTCGCGGTAGGCGGAATCGAAGACTTCGCGGATGCGGGCGTCCTGCTTGGTGTCCTTGACCAGGGGCAGTCCCCAGTGGACGCAGGAGAAGTCGAGATCCTCGACGATCTTCTTGGTGAACTTGCGGCCCGCCTTGAGCAGCACCTCGCCGGTGTTGGCGTCGATCACGTGATGGGCCTGCTGGCCCAGGAACAGCTCGCCCAGACGCTCGGCGCGCAGGTACTCGACCAGCTCGCGCTTGCGGTCGCGGTCGCGCAGCAGGCCCTCCAGCTTGCGCTTCTCGGCCTTCTTGGAGCGCTCGGCGCGGTCCTGGCGCGAGAAGACCTTGATGTCGACGACCACGCCGTCCATGCCGGGAGACGCCTTCAGCGATGCGTCCTTCACGTCGCCGGCCTTCTCGCCGAAGATCGCGCGCAGGAGCTTCTCCTCGGGCGACAGCTCGGTCTCGCCCTTGGGCGTCACCTTGCCGACGAGGATGTCCCCGGCCTTGACCTGGGCGCCGATGTAGATGATGCCGCTCTCGTCCAGGTTCTTCAGCGCCTCGTCGCCGACGTTGGGGATCTCGCGGGTGACCTCCTCGACGCCGCGCTTGGTGTCGCGGACCTGCAGCTCGAACTCCTCGATGTGCAGCGAGGTGAAGACGTCTTCGCGCACCAGCCTCTGCGAGACCAGGATCGCGTCCTCGAAGTTGTAGCCGCCCCAGGGCATGAAGGCCACCAGCAGGTTGCGGCCCAGGGCCAACTCGCCGTTCTCGGTGCTCGGCCCGTCGGCCAGGACATCTCCCCGCTTGACCTTCTGTCCCGGCACGACCAGGGGCTTCTGGTTGTAGCAGGTGTCCTGGTTGCTGCGGCGGAACTTCTTGAGCTTGTACTCCACGATCCCGCTGGCGTCGAAGAAGCTCTTGGCCTTGATGCGGTCTGGATTGCTGTACATGACGGTGATCGTGTCGGCCGTCACGCGCTCGATGACGCCGGCGTCCTCGGCGACGACCACGGCGCCGGTGTCGATGGCGATCTTCTTCTCCATGCCGGTGCCGACCACGGGCGACTCGGCCCGCAGCAGGGGCACGGCCTGGCGCTGCATGTTGCAGCCCATCAGGGCGCGGTTGGCGTCGTCGTGCTCCAGGAAGGGGATCAGCGACGCGGCGGCCGAGACGATCTGCTTGGGAGAGACGTCCATGTAGTCGACCTCGGTCGGGACCACCACCGGGTACTCGCCCCGGCGACGCGAGAGTACGCCCTTGTTGACGAACTTGCCCTTCACGGTCAACGCGGAGTTGGCCTGGGCGATGGTGTGATGATCCTCGGCGTCGGCGGTCAGGTACTCGATCTTGTCGGACACCGTCCCCTTCTCCACCACGCGATAGGGGGTCTCGATGAAGCCGAAACTGTTGATGCGGGCGTGCGTGGCCAGGCTCGAGATCAGGCCGATGTTGGGACCCTCGGGCGTCTCGATGGGGCACATGCGCCCGTAGTGGGTGTAGTGGACGTCGCGCACCTCGAAGCCGGCGCGGTCGCGATGCAGGCCGCCGGGACCGAGGGCCGAGAGGCGCCGCTTGTGCGTCAGCTCGCTGAGCGGGTTGGTCTGATCCATGAACTGGCTGAGCTGGCTGCTGCCGAAGAAGGACTGGATCACGGCCGACACGGTGCGGGCGTTGACCAGATCCACCGGCGTGATGGTCTTCTCCTTGTCGGAGAGGTTCATCCGCTCCTTGATGATCCGGGCCATGCGCGAGAGGCCGACCGAGAACTGGTTGGTCAGCAGCTCGCCCACCGAACGCACGCGTCGGTTGCCGAAGTGGTCGATGTCGTCCACGAGGCCCTTGCCCAGGAACAGGCGCACCATCTCGTGGATGATGGCCAGGAAATCGGCCGGCACCAGCGTGGTCACGGACGGTTTCGGGGGGTCGACGTTCACCGCCTCGTACATCTCCTTGAGCCGGTGATTCACCTTGTAGCGACCCACCTCGGCCAGATCGTAGCGCTTCTCGTGGAAGAAGAGGCGCTCGAAGAGGGCCTTCGCCACGTCCTCGTTGGGCGGATCGCCCGGACGCAGCAGCTGGTAGAGACGCCGCAGGGCTTCGTCCTGGTTGGTGGTCGGGTCCTTGCGCAGCGTGTTCAGGATGAGGCTGGGCTCGTTGAGGGTCACCTCGCCCGGCGCGACGAGGCTCATCTCGCCCTTGGCCTGGCTGAGGATCGTCTCCACCAGCAGCGGATCGATGACCTGGCCGGCGGTGGCGATGCGCTCGCCGGACTCGGCGCTGTAGACGTCGCCGGCGAGGATGCTGCCCTCGAGGGAATCGGCCCGCTTGGTGCCCTTGCGAGGCACGTTGAAGGTCACGATCTCGTGGAACAGCGGGATGATGTCCTCGTTGGAGCTGAAACCCAGCGCCCGCAGCAGGATCGTCACGGGCTGCTTGCGCTTGCGGTCGATGTGCACGAACAGCATGTCGTTGATATCCGTGCTGAACTCGACCCAGGAGCCGCGGTAGGGGATGATCCGCGACTTGAAGAGCTTGCGTCCGTTGGGATGGAACTCGTCGCTGAAGAACACGCCCGGCGAACGGTGGAGCTGGCTGACGATCACACGCTCGGCGCCGTTGATGACAAAGGTGCCCTTGTCGGTGATCAGGGGGAGTTCGCCCAGGTAGACCTCGCTCTCCTGGATGTCGCGTATCTGCAGTTCCTCCGTGGAACCGGCATCGTCCTCGTCCTTGACCACGAGCTGCATCTTCACCTTCAGGGGCGCCGCGAAGGTGAGCCCGCGTTCCTGGCATTCCTCGATGCCGTACTTGGGCTCGCCCAGGGCATAGCTCTGGTACTCGACGACCAGGTGCCCGCGCGTGGACTCGATGGGGAAGATGGACCGGAATACCGACTCCAGACCGACGTTCTTGCGCTTGTCGAGGGACACATCGGTCTGCAGGAAGTCGTTGTACGATTCGAGCTGGACGGCCAGCAGGTTCGGCATCTGGTCGTCGCGGTGGATCTTGGAGTAATTGATGCGTCCGGTGAACTTGTCGACGGGGATATTCATAGCCACGGCCTAGTACCTCACCAGAGGAGGGATAGTCGACATCCGGTAACGCCCTGGAATGCGGCGCACCACGAGCGCCCCCGTCCGGCCCCACGGCCGGACGGGGCAAATACAGGCTCGCGTACTACTTGAGATCGATGATGGCGCCGACCTCTTCGAGCTTGGCCTTGATCTGCTCGGCCTCGTCCTTGGAGAGCCCTTCCTTCACGTTGGTGGGCGCGCTCTCGACGAGCTCCTTCGCTTCCTTCAGGCCCAGCCCGGTGATGGCGCGCACGACCTTGATGACCTGGATCTTCTTGTCTCCGACGCCGGTCAGCCTGACGTCGAACTCGTCCTTGGCCTCCTCGGCCTCGGCGGTGGCGGCCACGGCCGCGACGGCCACGGGAGCGGCGGCGCTCACGCCGAACTTCTCCTCCATGGCCTTGACCAGATCGGCAGCCTCGAGGACCGTCATGGACTCGATCATCTCCAGCACCTTCTGACCGTTCTCGCTCAGCTTGATTTCTTCGGACATTTCCGTCTCTCCTTGTATGTCGACGCCGCCACGGGCGTCTCAGTGTTCGTGATCAACGAGTGAGTCGTTCTCGAGCTCCTCAGGACGCCTTCTGCTTCGCGACCGCGTCTGTGGCGCGCGCCAAGGCGCTTAGCACACCGCTGGTCACGCAGGCGATGCCGCTGAGCGGCGAGTTGATGCTGCCCATCATCTTCGCGTAGAGTACGTCGCGACTCGGAATCAAGGACAAGGCGACGACCTGGGCCGGGGACAGGAAACCCCCGTCCATGAAGCCACCCCTCACTTCGAGGGTCGCGACATCCTTGGCGAAGTCGACTACCAGCCTGGCCGGGTCGACCTGGCTCTCGGGTCCCATGATCAGCGCGATCGGGCCCGAGAGATGCTCCTTGAGTTGAGGCAAATCCGCCTTGTCGGCGGCGATCTTCGCGAGGCGGTTCTTCACCACCCGGCAGACGACGTGTTTTTCCCTGCACTTGGCTCGGAATTCGGTCATCTGCGCCACCGTGGTCCCCGAGTAGTCGGCCAGAACTGTGCTCTGGGCGGACTGGAGATGGGCGGCGATCGCCTCGACCTGGGCGATTTTTTCCGGACGTGCCATGCGGCACCCTCCTTATCTATCCGCGCGGCCGCGGGGCCGCGCCAGCATGCCTACTAGCGGTTCATGGCGACGTGGTCGACGCGTATGCCCGGCGTCATGGTCCCCGAGATGAAGACCGAGCCGACGTACGGGCCCTTTACCGAAGCCGGTTTCACGCGAATCAGCTCCTTGTACAGCGTCCGGACGTTCTCCAGGAGATCGTCCGTGCTGAAGGATCGTTTGCCGACCGCCACGTGAATGATGCCCGCCTTGTCGACGCGGTACTCCACGCGACCGGCCTTGGCCTCTCGGACCGCCTTGTCCACATCCATCGTCACCGTGCCGACCTTGGGATTGGGCATCAGCCCGCGCGGACCGAGGATACGGCCCCGCTTGCCGAGCTCGCCCATCATGTCGGGCGTGGCGATGATGACGTCCACGTCTGTCCAGCCGTTGTCGATCTTGGCGAGGAACTCGTCGGCTCCCACCATGTCGGCTCCGGCTTCCTGCGCCTCCTGTTCCTTGGGGCCGCGGGTGATTACGAGCACCCGCACGTCCTTGCCCGTTCCCTTGGGCAGTACGACGGTCCCGCGCACGTTCTGATCCGCGTGCCGGGGGTTGACGTTGAGCCTGACGGCCATGTCAACGGATTCGTCGAACTTCACCCTGGGCAGGGATTCCAGGAGTGACAGGGCCTCCTCGAGGGCGTAGGTCCTGGTTCTGTCGACCAGCTCCCTGCCCTGCCGCCATGTCTTGCCGTGCTTCATTTCTACTCCCTGTGACTGTGATGGGTCGAAGGGGCTTTCGCCTCCCGCTTCTCCGGTGCCGATGGCCGCGCGGGCCCCGACGCCGTGTCTTCCCAGTCTGGAACCGGATTCCCTAACGGACCTCCAGTCCCATGCTGCGAGCTGTGCCGGCGATGATCTTCATCGCCGCCTCGATGGTCCCGGCGTTGAGGTCCACCATCTTCATCTCCGCGATCTCGCGGATCTGCTGTGGCGTCACCCTGCCGCAGACCGTCTTGCTCGGCTCACTGCTGCCGGATTCGAGACCGGCCGCCTTCTTGAGCAGGATAGAGGCAGGAGGAGTCTTGGTAATGAACGAGAAACTCCGGTCCTGATAGATCGTGATGACCGCTGGGATCACCAGGCCCATCTGTTCCTTCGTGCGCTCGTTGAACGCGTTGCAGAATTCCATGATGCTCACGCCATGCTGGCCGAGCGCCGGTCCCACCGGAGGGGCGGGATTGGCCTTGCCGGCCTGGATCTGCAACTTGATCTGAGCGAGGACTTTCTTGGCCATTCGTTTGCTCCTGCTGCTTTCCCGGAAGCCCTTCCGTGACCGCGGGATTGGTATCGCGCAGTCCACATGCGCACCAGTGCGGCCCGGAGGCTTCCCACTCTATGATCACATCCGCGCGGGCGAGAGATACCCTGCGGATCCGCGACGGCGAAACCAGACATTCCGCGCGCCGCAGGAGAAACGGCCGTCAGATTTCCTTCACTTGCAAGAAATCCAGTTCGACCGGCGTCTCCGAACCGAAGATCGAGATCATCACCTTCAGCTTGCCCTTGTCCTGATTGATCTCGTTGATGACCCCCACCCAGTCGGAGAAGGGGCCGTCGATCACCTGCACGCTGTCGCCCACCTGGTAGGGGATCTCCAGCACGCTGCCGCCCTCCTCGGCCTTGTTCGTGCGGTCCAGGATGCGGTCGACCTCCACGGAGGAGATCGGCTGCGGCCTCAGCTGGGTGCCACCGATGAAACGCGTGACGCCGGGGATCGAGTTGATGAAGTGCTGCGTTTCCTTTGTCATGACCATCTCGACGAGCACGTAGCTCGGGAAGAACTTCCGCTTCGACGTGGTGCGCTTCCCGTTGCGCATCTCGGTGACGTCCTGGGTCGCGACCAGGATGTCGCCGAACAGCTCTTCCAGGTCGTTGGCCTTGATGGCCATCTCGATGTTGCGCCGGACCTTGTCCTCGTGGCCCGTGTTGGCATGGATCACGTACCAGCGCATGCCCTTGGCGCGCTTCTCCGCCTCGAGGGCCTCCGCGGGCGAGGACGGGGCGGCGGCCGCTGCCACCTTCTCGTCGGCGGCATCGGCCTCCGGGATTACCGGTGCAGCGGCCTCTTCGTCGGCCTCGTCGTCGTCGTCGAAGGCGAAGAGATCCTCGCCGCCGAGGGGCGCGGCCTCGGTGACGTCCTCCTCGCGCGGCCGGTCCTCGTCCTCGGGCGCCTCCGCGCCATCCGGGGCTTCGACTTCGGACGCCGCGATCCTCGTGTCCTCGCGCATCTCCTCTTTTTCGTCGGCCACGGCTTCCTCCCCGCGGATGCGGACCGGCGGCGCGGGCGCCACCGGATCAAGACAAAGAAACACCCATGCCGGTGCCATTCACCGGAGGGCTGTATCGTCGTAGCATCATGCACGCAGCCGATGACCCGGGCGGAAAACCGCCAGCAGCCGCCTGCTATGTCATCAGAATGAGTTTCTTCTGTACGAAGCTCAAAATCTGATCGACAATGAAGATGAAGAAGGTGACCAGCGCAACCGTGACGATCACGACGGTGGTCGATTCCTTCAGCTCCGCCCAGGTGGGCCAGGAAACGCGCTGCATCTCCTGTCCCGTTTCCTTCAGGTACTGCGTGAGCCTGGCGAACATGCTGTCGCTTCCCCTCGTCGATCCGGCTGGCAGGGGTGGCAGGATTTGAACCCGCGACCCTCGGTTTTGGAGACCGATGCTCTAGCCAACTGAGCTACACCCCTACCGGATCGATCTCAACGCTTAACGCGTTTCCTTATGCTTCGTGTGCGTATTGCACCTGGGGCAGAATTTCTTGTGTTCCACCCTGTCGGGATGCAGACGCTTGTTCTTCTTGGTCGTGTAGTTCCTCATCTTGCACTCGTTGCAAGCGAGGATCACCAGATCCCTGGGCATGACCCCACCTCTCGGCTATTCGATGATCTTGGCGACGACGCCCGCGCCGACGGTGCGGCCGCCCTCGCGGATCGCGAAGCGCAGGCCCTCCTCCATCGCGATCGGCGTGATCAGCTCGATCGACATCTTGATGTTGTCGCCCGGCATCACCATCTCAACC
>JAHIYU010000111.1 GCA_018814885.1 bacterium
CGCGGCGCGCGCGCCTGCACGTACGGGACCCGCCCGATCAGTCCACGACAACCGTGACCAGAGGCAACCCGCTCAGGTACTTGCCCCCCACGCGCACCAGGTCCCCCAGCGCAACATCGCGATAAACGTCCAGCCCGCCGAGATATGCCTTCACGTCCCCGTCCAGCTCCGCCATCGCCAGGTAGTACGCCTGGCTGATGCTCGACAGCCGCCGCATCATCAGGCGCCCGCGCCGCGCGCTGCGTGCCGCGTCCAGCTCCGCCTGCGTGATCGACGACGGATCGAAGCCGCTCACCGCCTCGAGCAGCGCGCCTTCGCCCTCGGCCAGACGCGGCGTGGGCGGGTTGAGCCAGGCGGCGAACTCCGCCTCGGCGCCGTAGAGGTCCAGCGAGGCCCCCACGCTGTAGGACAGGCCGCGCGTCTCGCGCAGGTCCATGCCCAGGCGGTCGCTGAGCACCGCGACGAGCATCTCCAGGGCGGGCGCGTCGTCGGGCTCCACGCCGAGCAAGGCGCCGGTGCGGATGGCCGCCATCTGGCCGCCGACGGTCTCGGTCAGGCGGTGCGACTCGGTCGTGACGGGCGCCGGCGGCAGGCCCGGGTTGGGCGTGCCGCGCCCGGGCAGCTGCTCCTGTATCAACGCCGCCAGCTGCGCGTGCGCCAGGGGCGACGCCACCGCGAACACCAGGTTCGACGGCGCGAAGGCCTTGTGGTAGACGTGCCGCAGGATGTCGTAGGTCAGGCTCTCGAGCGAGCCGGGGTCGCCGGCGGGCGGGTTCGCCAGCGGGTGGTCGCCGTACAGCGCCTCGGCAAGGATGCGATCGGCGCGGCCGCGCGCGCTGTGGGCTCCGCGTCCCAGCAGCTCGGCCTGGGCGGCGAGTTCCTCGGCGTACGCCTCCGCGGTGAAGCTCGCGTGCTGGATCATGTCCAGCAACAGCACCAACGACTCGACGCCGTTGGCCGCCGCGGTTTCCAGCCTGATGAACGAGAAGCGGCCGGTGGTGTAGTAGTCGTCCATGGGAAAACGCGGATCGTCGACCAGCTTCACCTCGGCGCCCAGGCTGCGGAGCTTGTGCGAGACGCACGCGGCGTCGCAGCCGCCGATGCCGCGGGGCAGCAGGCGGTGCACCATGTTCAGGGCGCCGGGGCGGTCGCCGTCGATCTCGGCGCGGTTGCGCACCGTCAGGTGGGCGGCGAACAGGGCCGAGGCGGGGTTCTGCAGGGTCACCAGCACCGCGCCGTTGGTCAGCTCCGAGCGCTTGAGGACCACCTCGGCCTGCGCGCCGTCCGGTGCGTCGGCCGCCGCCCCCGGCAGCACGTGCACCGCCAGGTGCGGACTGCCCACCAGGTAGGCGCCCAGCACCCGCGTGACCTCCTCGGCCTCCACCGCGCCCAGGTCGCCCAGGAAGTTGAGGAAGAAGTCGACGCCGCCGTTGGCGATGGACTCGGACGACATGATGGCCAGGTGGCGCAGCTGCTCCCGCTCGATCAGGGTCTCGGTCTCCTGCATGCGGACGACCTCGTGCACATCGTCGGGGGTCACGCCCCAGTCCACGGCGCGCGCCAGGGCTTCGCTCACCAGGCCGTGATACCGCGCCGGATCGGCGTCGGCGGGCATCCGCAGCTCGATCACGAGACGGCCGAATCCGTCGTTGCGCTCCCACCAGCTGCCGATCTCGGCTCGCTCGTCGGGCGGCAGGCCGTCCATGGCACGGCTGAGGATGCCGTCGACCGGCGCGTCGAGCAGGCTCGTGAGCACCAGGAAGGGGAAGAAGTCGGGCGAACCGTAGGCCGGCGCCTCGTAGGCCAGGGCCAGGACGTGGACGTCGCCGCCGCGCCGGGTGATCGCGTGGGTGCGGTCGAGGTAGCGGGCCGGCCCGAGCTCCGGACGCGACACGGTGCCGGGCGGCACCTCGCCGTAGTGCTCCTGCAGCAACGCGAGGGCCGCGTCGCGGTCGAAGTTGCCGGCGACGGTCGTGATCATGTTGTTGGGCACGTAGTGGTGCTTGTAGAAGTCGTACACATCATCGCGCCGCAGGTGCTCGATGGTGCTCAGGGTGCCGAGGGTCGGCATGCCCAGGCTGCTGCCGCCGTACAGCGCCTCGCGCAAGGCGTCGTCGGCGAAGTCGCCTGCCCAATCTCGCCCCTGCACGATCTCCCCGACGACGATGCCCCGCTCCTTCTCGAACTTGTCGGGCGGCAGCAGGGAATGGAAGAGCATCTCCGCCTGCAGCTCGATACCCGTCTCGAGGTTCTCCGCCGGTACGATCATGATGAAGTTGGTGTAGAAATCGGTCGTGTGGGCGTTGTTCCAGGCGCCGATGCGGTCCGCCAGTTCGTACTGCTGCTCCTGCGTGTACCCGTCGCTGCCGTTGAACAACAGGTGCTCCAGCATGTGGCTCATGCCGCTGGTGCGAAAATCCTCGTGGGCCGAGCCGACCAGCACCTGGGTCGTGACGCTGGCCATGGGTTGGCCGGGATTGCGCAGGAAAAGGACCTGCAGGCCGTTTTCCAGGCGCAGCACCTCGGCGCCGACGGGCAGCCCGGGGAAACGGGGCGTCTCGGCGGCGGGGGGCGCGGTGGCGGCGCTCCAGGTCTCGCGCTCCAGCAGCTGTTCGGCCGCGCCGGAGACGGCGACCGCCGCCGGGTTCAGCGCTGCGACCCACATCGTCAGCACGGCGAAGAGGGTACCGGTCACCTTGGTCATCCGACTCGTCATGATCCGACCTGCTTTCTGATATGATGTCAGGCCACGGCCTGCGCGCACCGGACGATGCCCAGGAAATCGTCGGTCTTCAGGCTGGCGCCACCGATCAACCCGCCGTCGATGTCGGCGCGTCCGAAGAGATCCTCGGCGTTGCCCGGCTTGACGCTGCCCCCGTAGAGGATGCGCAGCGCGTCGGCCGCCCCGGCTCCCAGCATGCCGGACACCAGGTCGCGCGAGACGGCGTGGATCGCCTGGGCCTGCTCCGGCGTGGCCGTCTCGCCGGTGCCGATGGCCCAGACCGGTTCGTAGGCCAGCACCAGGTTGTTCGGCGCGGGCGCGGCCAGACGCGGCAACACCCCCGCCAGCTGGGCCCGGACAACTTCGCGCTCGCGTCCGGCCCTGCGCTCCCCGAGCAGCTCGCCGTAGCAGAAGATGACCGTCAGGCCGGCGGCGTGGGCGCGATCGATCTTGCGCACGAAATCGTCGTCGGTCTCGCCGTAGAAGGCCCGTCGCTCCGAGTGGGCCACGATGACGTGGCTGCAGCCGGCCTCGGCCAGCATGTCCGCACCGACCTCGCCCGTGTAGGCCCCGGCGTCCGTGGCGCTGCAGTTCTGGGCCCCCAGCAGCAGCCTCTCGCCCTTGACGACGGCGGCGACCGCCGGGATCGAGACGGCCGGCGGGCACACCAGGACCTCGCCCGACAGGTCCAGTCCCAGCAGGCCCATGGCGACCTGACGGGCCAGCTTGGCCGCCGCGGCGGGTCCCAGGTTCTGTTTCCAGTTGCCGGCCACGAGATAGGGACGCATGTCATCCTCCGTTCGGTCAGCGACGTCCGCGCAGCATGATCAGGCGGACGAGTTGCAGCACGGCCATCAGGGCGGCCGCCACGTAGGTCAGGGCCGCCGCGTTCAGCACGGCCTTCACGTGTCCCGATTCCTCCGGCGTCACGATGCCGTGCCGGTTCAGGAGCACCACGGCCCGCTTGCTGGCGTCGAACTCCACGGGCAGGGTGAGCAGGGTGAAGAAGGCCGCCACGAGATAGACCAGGATACCGATGTCCATCAGGACGGGGAAGTGGAACAGGAAACCGACGAAGAACAGGGGCATGGCGAGGTTGCTGCCGAAGTTCGCCACGGGAAAGATGCTCTGGCGCAGCTGCAGGGGTACGTATCCCCGGGCGTGCTGCAGGGCGTGCCCGGCCTCGTGACAGGCCACGCCCAGGGCGGCGACGCTGTCACCCGCATGGTTGGCCCGGCTCAGACACAGCTTGCGCACGCGCGGATCGTAGTGATCGGTCAGCTCGCCGTCGACGACCTCGATCTCCACCTGCGGGAGCCCCGCCGCGTCCAGGAGCCGGCGAGCGGCCTGGGCGCCCGTCAGCCCCCTGGCCGAGCGCACATCCAGGTACTTGCGGTAGGTGGACTTGACCTTGTTCTGGGCGTACAGGGCGAAGACGAAGGCCGGTATCAGCAGCAAGAAGGTGGAGTCCCAGAACATGCGTTCCTCCCCGTGTTGGCGGTACCGCTCAGGCGTCCAGGCGCGGCAGGAAGGCCAGCAGCAGCCTCGCCATGCGGTCGCGGACCGTCAGGCCAGCTTCCACGACGTCCTGGTGCGACAGCTCCGGCTGCCCCACCTCCCGCGCCGGATTGGTGATGCAGGAGAGACCTGCGACGCGCACGCCCAGCGCGCCGAGCAGCATGACCTCGGGGGCGGTGGACATGCCGACCGCGTCGCAGCCGAACTTGCGCAGCATGCCGATCTCGGCCTTGGTCTCGTAGGCGGGGCCCCACATGCTCGCGTAGACGCCGTCGTGCAGGGGAACGCCCGTCGCGGCGCCGCATTCGAGCATCAGGCGGGCCAGCTCGACGTCGTAGACGGCCGACGGTCTCGCGCCGCGCCCGGGCGCCGCATCCGGCGGCGACGGGTCGACCAGCAGGGCGCGCAGGGGATCTCCCAGGTGCAGGTCCAGGTGATCGCGGATGACCATGAGATCGCCGGGCACGTAGTGGACGTTGAGGCCGCCTGCGGCGTTGGTCACCACCGCCTCGTCGATCCCGAGGCACGCGAGCACGGCGGCGGGCAGCAGCATGACCTCTGCGGGCAGGCCCTCGTAGGGATGCAGGCGTCCCTGCATGACCAGCACACGCCGGCCGGCCGCTTCGCCGGCGACCAGCTGTCCCCTGTGCTCGGCGACCGAGGTCGTTGTGAAGCCCGGGATCTCGCCGTAGCCGACGGCCTCGGCGTCGTCGAGGACCTCGACGAAGTTGCCCAGGCCGCTGCCCAGGATCAATCCCGTACGTCCCGCGAAACCGCGCGCGTCGAGCCAGGCGACGGCCTCGCCCACCGTTTCGCGCCACTCCGGCTGGAGTCTCGCCGCCCTGTCGATCATGCGATCCCCATCTCGTCCAGCGCGAACTTGTCGCGCAATGAGACCACGGTGGTCACCGCCTCGCGGATCAGGTCAGCCTTCTCCCCCTGGGGCAGGAAGGCGCTCTTGATCCCGTTCAGCATGAGCGTCTCGGTCTCCAGCAGATTAAGATCGAACGTGTCGACCGCCAGTCTCAACTCGCGGCACAGGGAGGTGCGGGCGAAGAGCGTGTTGTCCGTGTTCAGCGTCACGCGCAATCCGAGGTCGAGGTAGCGGCGCAGCGGATGCTCCGCCAGCGAGGGCACCACGCCGGTCAGCATGTTGCTGCTGAGCGACATCTCCAGCGGGATGCGCAGGTCGTTCACGTAGGCGAGCAGATCGGGATCCTCGTTCAGGCGCGTGCCGTGTCCGATGCGGTTGGCGCCGCAGTAGTGCAGCGCCTGGTGGATCGATTCCGGCCCGAAGCTCTCCCCCGCGTGGATGGTCGAGCACATGTTGTGGTTCATGATGTAGTAGAAGGCCTCGCGGTGCAGCTTGGCCGGGTAGTCCTTCTCCCTGCCGGCCAGGTCGAAGGCGACCACGCCCCGGCCCTTCCAGCGCACCGCCAGCTCGGCCAGGCGCAGGGACAGTTCGGGACTGATGGTGCGAATGCCGGTGATGATGATCCCGGTGCGGATGCCGCATTCCCGCTCCGCCTCCGCCAGTCCGGCGCGCACGGCGGCGACCGTCTCGTCCAGGGTCATGCCGTCCTGCTGGTGCCGCAACGGGCAGAACCGCACTTCGAGATACCAGCACCCCTGCGCGGCCTCGTCCAGGGCCAGTTCGCGCGCCACGCGCGTCAGGCTCGCGGGCGTCTGCATGACCGCGGTCGTGTGCTCGAAGAAGCCAGCGAAGTGCTGCTGGCAACTCTCGTGATCCACGGGGAAGAAGCGCCTGAGGGCCGCGCCGTCGTCGGCCGGGACGTCGGTGCCGCGGGCGACGGCCAGTTCGCGGAAGGTGCCCAGGCGCAGGCTGCCGTCCAGGTGGCACAGCAGGTCCGTCTTGGGCAGGGCGCGCAGGACGTCGTCCGGGATGCGGGGACCCCTCAACATGTCGCTCCTGCGATGTCCGCCGCCGATCATGCCCCACCTCCGGCCGACCCGGCGCGGCGCTTGCGCTCGTGCAGCACGCCGATGTAGTCGAGCAGTTCCCGCTGCGCCTCGGAATCGTCGCGCAGGTTGATCTTTTCGCTGTCGATGACGCGCACGGGGCAGATCTCCTCGGCCCGCCCGATCCAGTCCTCGTAGGCGTCGTTCAGGTCCTGGATGAAGTCGCGCGGGATGCCCGTCTCGCAGTCGCGCGCGCGCTGCTCGATGCGGGACATCGCCGCGTCCACGCTGGCGCGCAGGTAGAGGATCAGATCCGGTGGGCGCAGGAACGAGACCATGTTCCGGAATACCTCGCGGTAGTTCTCGTAGTCGCGGTCGTCCATGGCGCCGCGCTTGTTCAGCACCTTGGCGAAGATCTCGACGTCCTCGTAGATGGTGCGGTCCTGCACCGCCGAGCGGCCGTGCTCGATGATCTTCTTCTGCACCTCGAAGCGCTTGCTCAGGAAGTAGATCTGGAGGTGGAAGGACCAGCGGCGCATGTCGCGGTAGTAATCGGCGAGGTAGGGATTGCCGTCGACGGGTTCGTAGTAGGTGGGCCAGTCGAAGGCGTCGCCCACCAGCGCGCAGACGGTCGACTTGCCCACGCCGATGTTGCCCGAGATGGAGAGATAGAAAGGTATGTCCCGAGTGCCGCTCATCCGTCGTGCTCCTCTATTGCTCCGGCGGCGGCCCGGTGTTCGAGTCGGTGTACTCCTCGTGCGAGATGAACTTGTGCACCTGGCCCGAGGTCGCGGACACCACGAAGATGAAGGCGCCGTAGTTTGTGTCGTTGCCGATGGTCTTGTCCGCCACGCCGATGCCGGAGGGCGCCGGCGTCAGGTTCTCGTCGCCGAAGACGAGATCCACGAGGCCCTCGGGGGTGAAGATCTGGATACGGTCGTTGGCGTGGTCGGCCACGAAGTAGCGGCCGCTGCCGTCCGTGGCCAGGGCCAGGGGCAGGTGGAAGGCGCCCGGTTCGTCGCTGGGGCCCCCGACCCAGTCGGTCTCGCCGCACTCGCGGGCGTCGCCCAGCACGTAGTCGGCCTCGGTCGGCGGCACGCAGGTGGCGGCATCGACCAGGTACGCGAGGCCGCGCCAGGGGGCCTGCCCGCCCGGCACCGCGGAAACGTCTTCAAGGTCGGGTGTCGGATCGAAGCGGATCGCCCAGTTGCGGCTGGTGTCGGCGTCGCAGACCCACAGGCGACCTTCGATGTCGCGCAGCATGCCCGCCGGCTCGTGCACCGAACGCACCGACAGGCCGCCGTCGCGGCAGAGGATGCCCATGGGGGTCGCGGTGCCGCTCTCGGCGTAGTAGGCGTAACGGTGGACCACGCCGGAATCGGGATCCGCCAGGTAGACGAAGGTGTGCGCGTTCGCGTCCACGGCCTCCACGCCGGTGCGGCAGGCGGCCAGGTGGGACGCCGACTGCACCGCTGGCAGGGCGACGCTGTACAGCAGGTCCAGGTTGCCGACGTCGAAGACTGTGAGCGCGCCGATGCCGGCTTCCCACACGAAGATCAGACCGGAATCATCGTCGGCGCAGATCGCCGTCGGGTCCGCCAGACCCTCCTGCCGCTCGCGTTCGTCGTACTTCTGGCTGCGCTTGACCAGGGATCCGTCGTCGCCCACCACGTACAGCAGGCCGTTGACCACCGCGAGCTGGCGGGCGTGCGGATCGTCGTACTGGTCGATGGCGTAGTACGCGTTGACCGAGAAGAGACCCTCGGGCTCGGGGATGGCGATCTTCTCGCCGCAGCCGGCTAGGGCCGCGGCGAGTGCGGCGGCGGCGGCGAACGAGAGGCCGCATCTGCGCAGGCGACCCGTCACGGCGACCTCCTCGCCTGTGGCAACGGCGCCAGGTCCAGGGAGATGTGGTGGATCGTGCCGAAGGCGCCCATGTCGCTCATGGCGTAGTCGAGACGCACGTCCCAGCCGTCACGGGCGAGCTGCACGCCGAAGCCGGCGGCCACGCCGCCCTCGTCGCGGTTGGTCTCGAAACCGCCGCGCAGGAAGAGGCGCTGCGCCAGTCCCAGCTCGAGACCCGTGCGGAAGCTCTCGCTGTAGTCCGTGGGATGGTGGAAGTCCGCCGTCGTCAGCAGGCCGATCTGCGACGCGAGGCTCCAGGTGTAGGCGACGCCGAAGGTGCCGGAGGTCGGTGCGGAGAAGCTCTGGAATTCGGAGCTCGCGGTGTAGCCGGGACCGATGGGCGGGGGCGTGCCGTCCGGCCGCATCTCGGGTCCGAAGTTGCGCACGGCGAAGCCGACGCGAAGGTCGCCCACGCCGACGAAATAGAGCACGCCGACATCCATCAGCACGGACCGGACCGTGAACTCGTCCAGGTTCTCCTGGTAGAAACGGCCCGTGAAGCCGAAGGAGAAGCGATCGGTCATCGCCCGCGCCACGCTGAAACCCATCTGGTACTGGTCGGCGCGGAAGGTATGCCCGGTGCCCTCCTGGTGGAACTCGTCCGTGCGCGGGATCTCCCCCGAGCGCAGCATGCCGGCGCTCAACCCGAAGCCGAAGTTCTGGCGGTGCCAGTGGTAGGACGCGAACTCCAGATCGATGCCCACGGCGTATTCGGTGTGACCGAAGAACATGCTGCGCCGGCTCTGGGTGCGCATGATGCCCGCCGGGTTCCAGAAGGCCGCAGCGCCGTCGAAGGCGTTGGCCACGTAGGACCGCCCCAGTGCGATGGCGCGGGCGCCTACGGGGATGCGCAGGAACTGGGCGCCGGCGGTGCCCACGTTCTCGCCGCCGTAGAGATCGAGGATGCTGCCCGCCCGCGCGGCGACGGGCGCCGCCAGCAACGCGCACGCGCACAGCAGGCCGAGCAG
>JAHIYU010000112.1 GCA_018814885.1 bacterium
GGCCGGCCGAGATCCGGCGCACGCGGCGTCCCTGCACGTCGAAGATGTCGAGGTGGGTCTCGGCAGCGCCGTCGCCCGCGAGGGCGAAGGAGAGCGTCGTCGCCGGGTTGAAGGGGTTGGGGTGGGCGGCCGCCCCGGACAGGCGCAGAGGTGGCGAGGCGCCGGCTGAGGCGCCCACGGTGGTGTCGTCGAACCAGGCCAGTATGGACGCCATCAGGGCGTTGCGGTCGGCCGCCGCCGAGATGCCCTCGAAGCCGAAACCCAGGGTCACCACCCTGGCGTCGCCCAGGCCGAAGCGCACCGCGGCGCTGTTGCCGGGGGAATAGTCGAGGGCCGAGCGGGCGTTGTCACGGGGCGAGAGCACGTCGGGGTAGTCCTGGTTGCCGGCGCCGTCCCCGCCGGCCAGGGAGAAGGCGAGGCCGTCGCCCACGGGATCTCCGGCCGCGCCGGAGACGCTGCTGTCCTGCGCGTCGTCGGCGACGTACACCGCACCGGTGTGCTGTTCGTACCAGGCTGCTGCGGCGGGCGTGCGGTGCGGGCTCAGGGGATCGCAGAGTCCGAAGGCCAGGTCCTGTCCCGACAGCATCAGGTCGCCGCCGCCGGCGAGGTAGGTGCCGAGCGCCCCACGATCCGCATCCGTCAAGCCGGGCGAGGCCGCTTCGGTGTTCCAGACGACCTTCGTGAAGACGCCGAAATCGAGGGCGTCGGGGCGTCCCATGGCCTTGACGTCCCAGGCCGACCAGGTGGCGCCGGCCGCGTCCATCGCGGCGGTGAAGTACGGTGCGTAGCCGTTGGCTTCATCCGTGTCCACGTAGAGCAGGTCCGAGCCCGGGGTGATCAGTACGAAGGTGCGGTCGATCCGGAGATCGCGGTCGCCCCGGCTGGTCAGGCTCATCGTGATCGTGCCCGTGGCGCCGTTCGTCGACGGCGTGACGTCGATGGAGATTATCTCCTCCGCGTCCGGGGCGAGCTCCACGCTGAAGTCAGTGACCCAGGGCGGGTAACAGGTTGTGCCCGCGCAGGCGGAGACCTGCCAGCCGGGGGCGTCGACATCCATGTGGAAGTCGTAGGTGTCGGACAGGGCGCCGGCGTTGACCACCCAGCCGTCGAAGCGGAACAACTCGTCCACGGGCGATACCTTGCCGTAGCGCTCGGCGTAGTACGAGGCCGCGTAGGACAGGGGAGGGGCGGACGTCGCCGCTTGCAGGACCTCCTTGGTGTCGAAGTCCTGGACCCAGGCCACCACCTGCAGATCGGTATCCAGCCAGGCGGGGTCCACGGTCGACGGCAGGTTGAAGGTGAGCGAGTCGCCCTCGTCGATCGTGAAGCAGGTGCCGTTGAAGTTGGGGATCTGGTCTCGCATCGTCCAGTGGAAGTCGGTCTCGCCGTTGTCCCCGGGCGGCGTGTCGTAATGCTCGAGCTCGTCGACCACTGCCACGTGCAGCCGCAGTTCGCCGGCTGGCGGCGGCGCCACGGCCTTGATGCCGACGGCGACTGTCAGGTCCGCGCCGTCGAGGTCGTACGCCACGACCATGCTCAGGGGAGTCAGCATGTCACGGCAGTCGTCGATCGCCGCGGACAGATCGTCGGCGTTGCCGGGCACGGGCTTGTTGACGCCCCCGGTGATCAGGTCGGGAGCGTCGGCGATCTCGTAGTAAAAGGCCCTGATGAAGTTGTCCGCCGGGTTCGCCGTGTAGAAGGGGTCCGCGGCTTCCGGCCAGTTCAGGTGGAACTGGACGTTGACGACCTCGTGGTTGCTGCGGTCGTCGACGACCTGGCTGGTCACCAGATTGGCGCCGGCGCAGCCCGCGCAGCTGACGTTGGTGAAGGTCTCCAGCAGGACGGTGCGCTGCACCGTGTGGGCGGCGGCCGCGAGGGCGCAGCCGAGGACCGCGGACGTCATGATGACGAGCTTGAGGTGTCTCACGGCTGGTCCCTTTCATGGGCGGTCGGCGTGGCGCCGGCCTGCAGCACATCCCGCGTGACTTCGTCCTGGACGAAGGCGATGGCGAGCAGGTTGTCCGGCACGCCGGACCAGGTGCCCTGCCGCGCCACGGTGATCTCGAAGTGGGCGAGTGCGTCCGGCCCGATGGGCAGCGGCGTGACGTCCGCCTGGAGGAATTCGCGGCAGATCCAGTGGAATTCGTCCTCGCCGGCCTCGTTTTGCGGCTCGGTGTACAGGATGGGGTTCTCCACGATGGCGACGTTGAGCACGGCGTTGGCGTTGACGACGTCGCGCGTGGCCACGAGGTCCACGGTCACCTCGAAATCCGTGGCGTCGAAGTCGTTCACGTGCACATCGACGGCGAAGCCGGGATCCGTCGCGGCTGCGGCGTCGAGCATCAGCACCAGGTCGCCGATCGCGGGATAACCGTTCGGCTCCACCGGCAGGTCGCCGTCGAAGAAGAGGGTGGGCGCGGCCCAGTTCCAGGTGGTGTTGTCCGCGTAGACGGTCATGCGGGCCTGGAGCACGGCCGGGTTGGCCTCGTAGTGCAGGTCCTGCCCGCCGAAGGGGCCGCTGTACTTCAACCCGAGCATGACGTGGGGCCCGTAGCCGGCGGCCTCGACGTTGGCGAGCATGGTGTTCATGGCCGGACAGCCCACGCAGTTCACGCCGGACATGTACTCCAGCAGCACGATCTTGCGGGGCGCCAGCGCGAAGTCGGCGTCGCTGTCGCCGGCCGCCTGTACGACGACCTGCTGCGCCGCCGGCGCGTGGAAGTTGCGGCGGGATACGGCCACATCGTAGGCGCCGGCGGCCAGGGCGAAGACGTGCGGAGTGATCTCGCCGGTGTCGCTGCCGTCCAAGTGGATGGAGGCGCCGGGGGGCGAGGAGGTAACCGACAGGGAGCCGAAGACGCCGGTGTCCGTCATGGCGAAGTCGGCTGTCATGTCGGCTCCGGCCCCGACCGTGACGTCCAGGCTGACGGGGTCCGACGTGTAGCCGCTCTTCTCCACGTGCACGGTGTAGTCGCCGGCGGCCAGCGTGAAGGTGTGGGGGGTCGTCTGGCCGGCGTCGTCGCCATCCAGGAATATCTGCGCGCCGGCGGGGGTGGAGGTGACGGTCAGGGTCCCCGCGGGCAGCATGCCGAAATCGACGGGCGGCGTGCCGTCGGGCGCCAGGTCGATCGTGCGTCCGCCGCCGTCGGCAACGTATCCGTCCAGCGCGACGTCGACGGTGTGCTCGCCGACCACGAGCGTGAAGGTGTGCGGCGTCACCTCGCCGCTGTCCTCCCCGTCCAGGAAGATCGCGGCGCCGGCGGGCGTCGAGGTGACCGTCAACTCGCCGAGCTCCGCCAGGGTGAAGCCTGCCTGAACGCGCTGGCCGGGAGGCACGTTGACGGTGCGGATGACCGGTGTGATCTGGAAGCCGGACCTGGTGACGGCTACGGTGTGGGAACCGACGGGGAGCAGCAGTTCCGCAGGCGTCGTGTCGCCGGTCGTCGCACCGTCGATCAGGATCGTCGCGCCGGCCGGCTCAGAGAAGACCAGCAGCGTTCCGAGCGGTTCGAGACGCCCGCATGAAGCGGCCAGACCGGCCAAGCCCATGGCCACGACGACGAACGAATGCCATTTCCTCATTGAGTTTCCCTGTCCCAGGTTGGCGACGTGCGCAAGGTCCAGCGGGGGAGATGGTTTGCCTCTTGATATGTTACATCATGGATCCCATGGAGTCAACGAACGGTCAATGGGTTTCGCAACTCGGCCGGTCAATGCCCCTCAGGTTGATGGGGGATGTGGTGTCGTTCGCGAACTTGCGGACGGACAGCTTCGCAGCTTGGTCCGCGTCATAGTCTGAAAAACCGGGATCGCATACGCCGGGGCAGTATTTCCGGACATGTTAACCTGGGATTAAAGAACGAGACCCCAATGCGTGGCATATATTGAATTAGAGAATCATTATTGTAAAAATACCTATAATTAATAGGACATCTATAGTTCAAATCTTGAAAGGCTTGTGTTAAAATAATCGAAACCTCGGTGTTTGTGATCCGGCAATTCCCCGCTTTGCCGGGTTATTCATGTGCCCACCCCATGGAAAGGATCATCACGATGCGAGTGAAAACCATGCTATTGATTTTCGCTGCGTGCGTACTGGCCGCGAGTACGGCCTTCGGCGCGACGACCAGCATTCCGGTCAAGGGCGGCGCAAGCCAGCTTCTATTGACCTCCGATCGCGACGACGGGCTGCGATTCCGCATCGATGTCGGCGCATTGTCGGCCCTGGACGTGAGTACCAAGGCCGGCGCGTTCACCCGGATCACCATTCCGGGCTTTCACGCTTCGCACGTGGAGGGGGCCCCCGAGCTACCGATGATGAACCGGCTCGTGGCCATTCCCTACGGCGCATCGGCCCGCATCGAGGTCCTCTCCGTACAGAGCCGGACCATTGATCTGGCGGCGTATGGCGTGACCAACCCGATCTTCCCGGCCCAGCCGCCGGTATCCAAGAGCGCGGATCTGGAGAACCTGCCTTTCCTCTACGATCGCGCGGCCTACGCCCAGCCCAAGGTCGCGGGCGAGATGGCCCGTATCGTGGCGCTGGGTTCGTTGCGCTCCCAGGCGCTGGGTCGTCTGGAGATCTCACCCGTGGAATACCTGCCCCGCGAGAACCAGCTCGTGGTTCACGAGTCCATGGACGTGCGCGTGGTCTTCGAGGGCGGTGACAGGGCTGCCGGCGACGAGCTCTTCGCCAGCACCTACAGCCCGTTCTTCGCGCCCGTGTTCGCGAACGTGGCCGGGATCAAGACCGACCACATCGACCATCCCGATCGCGTGGGCGACAAGGTGACGATGGTGATCGTCACCGCTCCCGAGTTCGAGTACCAGCTGGCCGACTTCGCGACCTGGAAGACCGAGCGCGGCTTCGAGGTCATCATGGCCGTGATCGGCACCCCGGAGGTGGGTTCGACGTCGACGTCGATCCAGACCTACCTGCATGGACTGTACAACGGCGCGACGCCGGAGAACCCGGCGCCGAGCTTCGTGCTGTTCGTGGGTGACGTGGCCCAGTGCCCGACGTTCACCCTGAGCGGCGACGCGACCGACCGCCCGTACTGCGCGGTGGACGGCGATCTGTACCCCGAGATGTACTACGGTCGTTTCTCGGCGACGAACAGCGCGCAGCTCCAGGCGCAGCTGGACAAGACGATGATGTACGACCAGTTCACGATGCCCGACCCAGGCTATCTGAGCGACGTGACGATGATCGCGGGTGTGGACGCGGGCTACGCGCCGACCCACGGCAACGGCCAGATCAACTACGGGACCGAGCACTACTTCAACGCGGCGCACGGGATCACCAGCAATACCTATCTTTACCCTGCGTCGGACGCCCCCGGGGCCGCGGCCGCGATCGTCCAGGACTGTCAAAACGGCATCGGATACATCAACTACACCGCTCACGGCAGCACGACGAGCTGGAGCGACCCGAGCTACACCCAGTCGAACATCAACAGCCTGAGCAACTACGGCAAGTACTTCCTGGCCGTCGGCAACTGCTGCCTGACCTCGAGCTACGATATCGGCGAGTGCTTCGGCGAGACGTTCCTGCGCGCGACGGACAAGGGCGCGGTCGGCTACATCGGCGGGTCGAACTCGACCTACTGGAACGAGGACTACTGGTGGGGCGTGGGATTCCACGCGTCGAGCCAGATCGACGGCACGGCCTGGCCCGTCGAGAGCACGGGCATCGGCGCGTACGACGGCGTGTTCCACGATCACGGGGAAGCGCCGGCGCAGTGGTACGTGACCAACGACGCGGTGGTGTTCTGCGGCAACATGGCCGTCACCGAGGCCGGTTCGAGCATCGAGACGTACTACTGGAACATCTACAACCTGCTCGGCGATCCTTCCCTGAGCACGTACATGGGCGTGCCCGCGACCAACCCGGTGAGCCACATGCCGACGTTCTTCACCAACGCGGTGAGCATCGACGTCGACGCGGCACCGGGCAGCTACGTCGGCCTGACCCAGGGCGGCGTGCTGCTGGCCAGCGGCACGATCGATGCGGGCGGCAAGGCTCTGTTCGACCTGGACGGGTTCCTGACCCCCGGCACGGCGAAGCTCGTCGTGATGATGCAGAACTACGAGCCGTACGTCGTCGACGTGCCGGTGATCGTGCCGGCGACGGTGATCATCGATCCCACCTCGATCGACGCCAACGTGGCGACGGACGTGACCGTGACGGTCTACGGCGAGGACGGGGTGACGCCCGTGGTGGGCCTGGACGTGTGGGCCGAGGGTCTCGGCTACGCGACGACGCCGTTGCAGACCGACGCCCTGGGCGTCGCCGTGATCAACGTGAACTACCCGTTCGGTCCGACGATCGACATCGTGGGCAAGAACGCGGCCGACCCGTACGAGCTGTTCCGCGAGCTGTTGACGGTCAACGCCCTGGCGCTGGCGTCGCCGGACCTGACGGTGACGACGGGCATCGGCATGACCGACATGTTCCCGCTGAACCTGCCGGGCACGCTGCACGCGACGGTGGCCGAGGGCGGCCACACGCTGTATGCGGTGCTGCCGGACGACAGCGAGCTTTCGACAGGCGATTACTCCCTGGAGATCACCCCCGCGGAGACGGGCGTGATCACGGGCATCATCGCGGTCAGCGGCTATGACCTGTACAGCGAGGACTTCGACGTGATCGAAGCCTACGGCACCCTGACCGGTCACGTCGACGCGGCCGGCAGCCCGGCCGTCGGCGCGATCGTCCAGCTATTCGACGGCGCGGTCGAGATGTTCAGCGCGACGACCGATGCGAGCGGCGACTACGACATCGGCGAGGACATCCTGGTCGACGATTACTCGGTCGTGGTGGACTTCTTCGGTTACAACCACTACGAGACGCCGCTGTTCGTCAACTATGGCGCGAATGTACACGACATCGCCCTGACGTCCGCCCCGAGCGGCGTCCTGGCGGGCGTAGTCATGGACTCCGAGACGAGCGAGCTGCTCGAAGCGACGATCAACGTGTACCGCAGCGACAACGGCGAGCTCTACACGACGACGACGAGCGACGGCGTGACGGGCGCGTACGCGACCTCGGCGCTGCCGTACTTCGAGTACTCGGTGAACGTGCGCGCCTATCACCACATCCCGGTGAACATCAGCGTGGAGATCTCAGAGCCTACGGTGGTGAAGAACTTCGCGCTCGATCCGACCGTCGGCGACGTGCTCGTGATCGACGACACGCCGGCCGGCAAGGTCGTTCCCGCCAAGTACGGCGAGGACGGCAGGCTCCTGGCGCCGGCGTACGAGCGCAGCGGCGCCAAGTCCGCGGATCTCCTGGTCGCCGACCTGGAGTACCTGGGCTACGGGGTCGTGCTGGAGACGATAGCAACCACCGATCCCGCGTCGTGGCCGGGCTACGACGTGCTGCTGGTGTCGGCGGGCGACAACACCTCGAGCCTCTCCGACGCGGCCTTCCGCGACGCGATGGTCGCCTACGCGGATGTCGGCGGGCATATCCTGCTGGAGGGCGGCGAGGTAGGCTACAACCACTACAGCGACACGGACTTCGCCGAACGCGTCATGCACTCCACCGATTGGAACCATGACAGCAGCGGTATGCTCGAGGTCGCCGATCCGAGCCACTACGTGATGTCGGTGCCCAACGTCCTCTCGGGCGGCAACGTGGTCACCTATGTCGGCTACGGCGACCAGGACGCCCTGGCGCTTTTGCCCGACGCCCAGCTCGCCGGCAACTGGTCGACCTACCCGACCGACGGCGGCGTGATCTGCTACGACACCAACACGGCGCCGGAGGGCGGCCAGATCGTCTTCTTCACCTTCAACTACGCGGCGCTGGCCACGTCCTGCACGCAGAACCTGCTGCAGAACGCCATCACCTGGCTGGTCACGCCCGAGTTCGGCGACGCGTTGCTGAGCGGCACCGTCACACTCGACGGTGAGACCGATCACTCCGGCGTGCTCGTCGAGCTGATCCCGGCCGGTCTCTCCACGACGACCGACGTCACCGGCTATTACGAGTTCGCCGATATCTTCGGCGGCGACTACACCGTCAGCGTCAGCAAGGAGCACTGGCATCCCCAGTCGGCCGTGGCGACCGTCCCCAGCGGCGGCTCGCTCACGGGCTTCGACTTCACGCTGCTGCCGGTGTTCTACGGCGAGTTCACGGGCAACGTGAGCGAGATCCTCTCGGCCAAGCTCGTGGCTACGATCGAGGTGGTGGACACCGCGACCAGCGAACTTGTGGCTTCTGTCGTCTCCGATGCCGGCACGGGTGACTACGCAACCGGGCCGGTACCCTACGGCAACTACAATCTGACGGCCCGGGCCTTCGGCTACGCGCCGCAGACGTTCAACCTCGAATTGGCGACGCCCACCATGGTCCAGGACTTCGCCCTCGCGACGACCAGCGGCAGCATCCTGCTGATCGACGACCACGTCGCCGCCAAGACCGAGCCCGACAAGCTCGACGACAAGGGCAAACTCCTCGCCCCCGGCTACCAGTCCTCGGGCAAGGCCGTCGACACCATGGTCGCCGAGCTGGAGGGTCTCGGTTTCACGATCGAGGTCGAGACCATGGCCGGCACCGATCCGCTGAACTGGACCAGCTACGACATGCTGATCGTGACCAGCGGCAACAACACCACGACCCTCGCCGACGCGACCTTCCGCAGCAACCTGGTGGCCTTCGTCCAGGGCGGCGGGCATCTGCTGCTCGAGGGTGGCGAGGTCGGCTACGACCACTACTACAGCGATCCCGTCTTCGCGGCCGAGGTCATGCACGTCACCGGCTGGACCGGCGACAGCAGCGGCGACGTGACCGTCGCCGATCCCTATCACTATGTCATGAGCGTGCCGAACTTGATCACCGGCCCGATCGCCGTGACCTACGTGGGTTACGGCGACGAGGATGCCCTGCCGGTCGCGGCCGGCGCCGTCAAGGCCGGTGGCTGGACCGAGGACAGCAACGCCTCGGTCGTGTGTTACGACCCGACGTCGTCTCCCGTGGGCGGGCAGATCGTGTTCTTCACCTTCAACTACACGGCCATGGACGCCGGTTCGCGCGTCGATCTCCTGCAGAACGCAGTCATCTGGCTGCTGGCGACCGAGGAGCCGGGAACGGCCGCGATCAGCGGCACGGTCGAGCTCCTCGGCGAGCTCGATCATTCCGGCACCCTGGTCGAGTTGCTCCCCGGCGGCGGTTCCCTGGTCACCGGTCCTGACGGCGCCTACGCCTTCACGGGCCTGTTCGCCGGCACCTACGCCCTCCGGGCTTCCCATGCGGGCTGGGGTACCGGCAACATCGAGGTCACGTTCGCAGTCGGCGAAGTCATCACCGGCTTCGACCTGATCCTCAACCCGGAATACAACCAGGAATTCTGCAGCACGCCGGCCTTGGCCATACCCGACAACACCCCCGCCGGCATCACCGACGCCATCGCCGTATCGCTCAACGGTGGCTACGCGGTCAGCGGCGTCGAGGTGTTCGTGGACATCACCCACACCTGGCAGGGCGATCTCATCGTGGCGTTGACCTCGCCGGGAGGCACCACCATCACCCTGCACAACCGCACCGGCAGTTCCGTGGACGACATCTTCGGATGGTACCCCACCGAGCTGGACCCGGAGGGGGATCTCGACGATTTCGTCGGCGAAGACACCGACGGCGACTGGACGCTGTTCGTCAGTGACAATGCCAGCCTCGACACCGGCACCCTGAACGAGTGGTGCATGAGCTTCTCGTACGCCCAGCCCGTGCCCGTGGGCGCCGGCGCCATGACCGCCTCGTCCGGCAGCGAAGGCGTCATGCTGATCTGGGAGTACGAGCCCGCCCTGGTGGACGGTTTCCACGTCTACCGTCGTACCGCCGGTGAAGAGGCCCAGCGCCTGACCGGCGACGCCTTGAGCAACGCGGAGGGCCGCATCGAGTACCTCGACGTGCCCTACGGCATCGCTCCCGGCTCCAAGCTCTACTACAGCTACGCGCTCGTGGTGGACGGCGTGGAGACGGACAGGGGAGCCGAGGTGGAGGTCGTCTACAACGGTACGCCGGCCCGCTTCGTGATGCACCGGAACTACCCGAACCCCTTCAACCCCACGACCTCGATCAAGTTCGAGCTGCCCAAGCCCGGACATGCCAAGCTCATGGTCTACGATCTGAGCGGGCGCATGGTCAGGACGCTCGTGGACGAGAACCTGCCGGCGGCTGTCCATCAGCGCCAGTGGGATGGCACCAACGACCAGGGCCGACGCGTAGCCAGCGGAACCTACTACTTCCGCCTGACCGCCGACGGACACACCGCCGTCCAGAAGGTGATGCTGGTCAAATAACTCGACGCGCAGAGGGAGAGGGTCGACACCCTCTCCCTCCAGGCGCGCTCGCTGCGAGCGCCTCTGCTGCGCAGAGGCTTACGGGAGAGGGTATCGACCCTCTCCCTTTTCCATCGCCGTGAGACGGTGTTTCCTGGCCGAAGGGATCAGGATGCGGCTGTATTTTTCAGGGAAAATGATGTATAATTAGGCAGTTGTGGAAGTCGCCCGCGTTCCCGTCCCCGCCGAACGCACTTCGCTTATCCGAACATCAAGGATGGCTTTGACATGTTTAATCCCAGGCGCCCCCTTGCGTCGGCCGCGTGGATGTCGCTCGTGATCCTCACCGTCTTCGGCGCGGCTGCCGTCGCGGCTGCAGACGCCATACCCCTCGACCGCAACGGGCTCCCGCAGTGGGAGATCAAGGAATGGCGGGACCTCCCCGTCAGGATCGAGCTGCGCGACATGGACGCGTTGACCGTCATGCTGGCCCGGGCGCCCCTGGCCGAATTCGACCGCGAGGATCTGACCGTCGTCTGGGACACGCCCAAGACGCACCACGTGGTGATCGACGTGCGCGCCACCCGCGAGGAGATCGACGCCCTGGTCGCGGCCGGCTATAATCCCGTGATCATGCCGGACCTGGATCGCGCCGCGCGCGAGGAGGCCGAACGCGTCTGGGCCGAGATGGCCGCCAAGGGCACGTCGGCGGTCAAGACCGATCCCTACGACTACTACCCCAGCCACGCGCAGATCGGCACCATCCTGGCCAACGTCGCGAGCAACTATCCGACCCTCGCCCGGACCTTCCAGTGGGGCACCTCGGTGCAGGGACGCGAGCTGTGGGGCCTCGTAATCTCCGACAACGTCACCAGCAGCGAGGCCGAGGCCGAGGTGCGCATCTCCTCGACCATGCACGGCGACGAGGTCGTGCCCATGGTGATGGCCCTCAACCTGGCCCACTACCTCACCGAGAACTACGGCGTGGCCGGCTTCGAGGACGTGACCGACCTGGTGGACAACTACGAGATCCACATCATGCCGCTGTTCAATCCCGACGGCTACGTCCTGGACCAGCGCTACAACGCCAACGGCGTGGATCTCAACCGCAACTTCCCCGAGCCCGCGGGCACGCACAGCACCCAGGAGACCGAGACCATCCATTTCATGGACTACGGCAATGCCAACGACTTCGTGTTGAGCCAGAACGGCCACGGCGGCGCCCTGGTGGTCAACTATCCCTGGGACTACACCTACACGCTGGCGCCCGACAATGACGCCCTCATCCAGATGAGCCTCGAGTACAGCACCTACAACCTGCCCATGTACAACGGCTCGTTCCCCCAGGGCATCACCAACGGCGCCGCATGGTACATCACCCAGGGCTGCCTTCAGGACTGGAGCTACGACCAGACCGACTGCATAGACGTGACCATCGAATTCTCCAACACCAAGTGGCCTGCGGCCAGCACGCTGGTGGGCTTCTGGGACGACAACCGCGAGAGCTACATGCACTGGATCAAGTCGGCGAGGTACGGCGTCAACGGCGTGGTGACCGGCTCCGACACCGGCCTGCCCCTGGAAGCCACCGTCACCGTGACGGGTAATTCCATGTCCGTGCACACCGATCCCGCCTTCGGCGACTACTACAAGCTGCTGGACACCGGCACCTACGAGATCACCTTCAGCGCCTACGGCTACATCCCCCAGACCGTCACCGGCGTCTCGACCACCTGGGGCACGCCCACGGTGCTGGACGTGGTGCTCGCTCCCGTGGCGCACGGCGACATCACGGGCTATGTCTTCGAGACGGGCGGCACGCCCATCGACGCGCAGATCAACGTCTACACCCACCCGCTCAACGAACACGTCGCGGTGGTCGGCAGCGCGGCGGCCTCGGGCGGCGCGTACACGGTGCCGAACCTGGTCTACGGGGATTACCGCCTGGTCTACTCGGCGGCCGGTCATATCACCGGCGAGCAGATCGTCACCCTGGACGGCGCGTCGGTCGCCGCGCCGGACATGACGCTGGGCATCGCCGAGGAAGTGGTCGTCTTCTCCGACGACTTCGAGTCGGGAGCCGGCCAGTGGACCGGCGACTGGGGCATCGACTCGCCGGGCTACGGCGGGGGACAGGACATGACCGATTCCCCTGCGGGCGAATACGGGGACTACGCGAGCAGTCCCTGCGCCGTCACCGAGGCTCTCGACCTGAGCGACATCATGTCCGGCACGGTCGGCTACTGGTGCAAGTGGAATATCGAGACCAACTGGGACGGCGTGCAGTTCCAGGTCTCGACCAACGGCGGCGGCAGCTGGACGCCGCTGGCCTCGTCCCACACCCAGCCCGGTTCCGGCCAGGGCGCGCAGGAGAGCGGCGAGCCCTACTACGAGGGCGCCCAGGCCGCGTGGGTCTACGAGGAACGCAACCTGGCCCCCTGGCTGGGCGAGGCGGACGTCCGCTTCCGCTTCCTGCTGGTCAGCGACAGCTCGATTCACGAGGACGGCTTCCACTTCGACGACTTCCTGGTCGAGGGCCTACGCGAGGCCGATCCCGGCACCGGCGCCGCTGGCCTGCCCGTCCTGGCCACACGGCTCCAGGGCGCATACCCCAATCCCTTCAACCCGAGCACGAAAGTGGCCTTCGCGATCGCCCGCGCCGGCCGCGTTAGCCTGGCGATCCACGACCTGACCGGGCGGAGGATACGCACCCTGGTGGATGGCCACGTGGGCGCCGGCGAGCACGCGGCGATCTGGGACGGATGCGCCGAGGACGGCGCGCGCGCGGCCAGCGGCGTCTACTTCGCGCGCTTCGTGGGCGACGATGTCGTCGCGACGACCAAGCTGGTGCTCGTGAAGTGACCATTCGACCGGTGATCTCGTGAAGAAGGGCCCCCGCGATCGCGGGGGCCCTTCCTGTCCCGATGCCACGAAGGAAATCAGACGGTGAAACCGCCCGCCTCGATGACCGCCTCGGCGATCTCGCCGTGCAGCTTCGCCCGCGGGACGGGATCGTGCTTGGCCAGGCGTCTCAGTCCGGCCACCATGGTGCGCAGCTCGTCGCCGGCCAGGGTGTTGGCCAGCACGTTGCGTCCCCAGGTTCCGCAGCGCTCCACGGCGTCGTGCACGCACAGGGTGACCATGCGCGCCATGAGCCGGGCGCTCGCCTCTCCGTCCGCCTCGGCCTTCTTCAGCGTGCGCAGCAGGCCGCTCTCGCAGGCGTAGGCCTCCATGACGATGTCGGCCACGTCGGCGAGGATCTCCTGCTGGTCCTTGAGCTTCTCGCCGTGCTTCTGGGCCGCGATGCCCAGGGTCGCCAGCGCGATCTTCTTGAGGTTGGCGACGATCCTGGACTCCTCCTCCAGGAAGGCCGGTTCGCCCATGTCGCCGAAGGACGGGATCGCCAGCAGGTCGCCGGCCACCGCCTGGGCCGCCGGCAGCAGGGCCAGTTCGCCCTTGAGCGCCTTGCGCATCAGCATGCCGGGGATGATCATGCGGTTGATCTCGTTGGTGCCCTCGAAGATGCGGTTGATGCGTTCGTCGCGATAGATCCGCTCCAGGATGTATTCCGAGCAGTAGCCGTACCCGCCCAGCATCTGCACGCCCTCCTCGGCGGCCAGCGCCAGGCTCTCGGTCGCGAAGACCTTGATCATGGAGCATTCGATGCTGAACTCCTCGACCTTCAGGATCGACTGCAGATCGTAGTCGTCGGCCGTCTTGTCCAGGGTGGCGATGGCCCGGTCCAGCAGCCCCGCGGTGCGGTAGACCATGGCCTCGGACACGAAGGTCTTGACCGCCACATCGGCCAGCTTGCGCCTGATCAGGCCGAAGTCGTTCAGGGGGCGCCCGAACTGGTGGCGCTGGGAGGTGTAGGGCACGGTTTCCTCGAGCACGGCCTTGCAGCCGCCCACCGAGCTGGCGCCCAGCTTGAAGCGTCCCACGTTGAGGATGTTGAAGGCGATCACGTGCCCGCGGCCGATCTCGCCCAGCAGATTCTCCACGGGTACGGGGCAGTCCTCCAGGATGACCTGGCAGGTGCTGCTGCCCTTGATGCCCATCTTCTTTTCCTCGGGGCCGATGGTCACGCCGCCGGCGTCCTTCTCCACGATGAAGCAGCTGAACTTCTCGCCGTCCACCTTGGCGAAGAGGATGAAGATCTCGGCGTAGCCGGCGTTGGTGATGTACTGCTTGGTGCCGTTGAGGATGTAGTGGGTGCCGGCCTCGTTGAGCACGGCGGTGGTGGACGCCGCCAGGGCGTCGCTGCCGCTGCCGGGCTCGGTCAGTGCGTAGGCCGTGAGCAGTTCGCCCGTGGCCAGCCGCGGCAGGTACTTCTCCTTCTGCGCCTGCGTGCCGAAGTAGACGATGGGCAGCGTGCCGATGCCCGACTGGGCGCCGTGGGTCACCGCGAAGCTCCCCGCGCGCGAGATGACCTCGCTGACGAGCATGATGGTCGCCTTGTCCGCGCCCATGCCGCCGAAGCGCTCGGGCACGTCGACCATCAGCAGGCCCATCGCGCCGGCTTCCTTCAGCAGCGGCTTGCCCAGTTCGGTCTTGCCCTCGTATTCCAGCTCCTGGCGCAGAGGCGCGATCTTCTGTTCCACGAAATCGGACGCCGCCTGGGAGATCATGCGCTGGTTCTCGTCGAAGTCCTCGGGCGTGAAGACCGCGTCGGGGGCGGTCTCTGTCAGCAGGAACTCGCCGCCGGTGGGATAGGTCTTGATCTCGGACATGTCGTACTCCTTCTCGCCTGCTAGAGGGCCTCGAAGATCCCCGCGGCACCCATGCCGGTGCCGATGCACATGGTGACCATGGCGTATTTGCCGTCTCGCCGGCGCAGCTCGTGCAGCGCGGTGGCGGCCAGCTTGGCGCCCGTACAGCCCAGGGGATGGCCCAGGGCGATGGCGCCGCCGTTGGCGTTGATCCGCTCGTCGTCGGGCGAGAGGCCCAGACGCTTCAGCACGCTCAGGCTCTGGGCCGCGAACGCCTCGTTCAGCTCGATGACGTTCATATCGTCCAGTTTCAGGCCGGCCTGAGCCAGGGCCTTCGGCACGGCCGCGACCGGTCCGATGCCCATGATCTCGGGCTCGACGCCGGCCACCGCGTAGGTGACGAACCGCGCCAGCGGCTCCAGGCCGATCTCGGCGCAGATCTCGGGCGTGGTCAGCAGCAGGGCGGCGCCGCCGTCGCTCATCTGGCTGGCGTTGCCGGCGGTGACCGTGCCGTTCTGCTTGAAGGCAGGACGCAGCCTGGCCAGGCTCTCCAGCGAGGTGTCGTGGCGCGGACCCTCGTCGGTGTCGACGGTCAGCTCGATCACCTGCGGCTTGCCGTCCGCGCCGGGCTTCGTGAGTCTCGTCGCGACGGGCACGATCTCGTCGGTGAACCTGCCCGCGGCGATCGCCGCCAGGGCCTTCCGGTGGCTGGCCAGGGCGAAGGCGTCCTGGGCCTCGCGCGTGAGCTCGTCCGCCACCGCGAGACGTTCGGCCGTCAGACCCATGGTCAGGTAGGTGCCGGGATCCGCGGCCACCAGGCCGGGGTTCGGCAGGTAGCGTTGCCCGCCCAGGGGGACCATGGTCATCGATTCCACGCCGCCGGCGATGATCACGTCCTCCTGGCCCGCGGCTATCTTCAGCGCGCCCAGGTTGACGGTCTCCAGCCCCGACGAGCAGAACCGGTTCACGGTCATGCCGGGCACCTCGTCGGGCAGCCCGGATATCAGGGCGATGTTGCGCCCCACGTTCATGCCCTGCTCGCCCTCGGGCATGGCGCAACCCATGATCACGTCACCGACGTGCCGGGGGTCGAGCCCGGGCGCCCGTTCCATGATGCCGCGCACCGCGGCGGCGCCCAGGTCGTCGGGCCGCGTCTGGGCGAACGATCCCCGCTTCGCCTTTCCCACGGGAGTGCGGAGGGCCAGGGCTATGACGACTTCTCTCATGTCCATTCTCCTAGTTCCGGAGGGGCTTGCCGGTCTTCAGCAGGCTCTGCATGCGTTCCAGGGTCCTGCGTTCGCCGCAGAGCTTCAGGAAATATTCGCGTTCCAGGTCGAGCAGGTGCTGGTGCGAGACCGTGGTCGGTCCCGGCACGTCGCCGCCGCTGAGGATGCGCGCCAGGTAGCCGCCGATCCTGTGGTCGTGCTCGCTGATGTAGCCCGCCTGCTCCATGTTGAACAGCACCGATTCGCAGAGGGCCACGCCGTTGCGCCCCATCACCGGCACGGCCGGTTCGGGCAGGGGCGGGGCGTAGCCGCTCTCTGCGAGGGCCGCGGCCAGCACCTTGGCGTCGGCCACCTGCAGATCGCGGTTCATGCTCCAGGAGTCGGCGGGGCGCAGGAAGCCAAGCTGTCGGCCCTCGGCGGCGCTGGTGGCCACCTTGGCCATGCCGATGGTCTCGAAGGCGGCCTTCAGCGCGGGATAGAGGTCGGCGCGGTCCGGCAGCAACGCGACGTGGCGCTGGTACAACCTGGCGCAACCCCCGCCCGCGGGCACGACCCCCGCCCCGAATTCCACCAGGCCGATGTACGTCTCGGCGGCGGCGCGCACGGCGTCGCCGGCCATGGTCACCTCGCAGCCGCCGCCCAGGGCCAGGCCGTGCGGAGCCGCGACCACCGGGACCCGGCAGAAGGCGAGCCGGTCGTTCATGCCCTGGAAGGCGCGCACGATCATGTCGATGTCTTCCCAGTTGCCCTCCATGGCCTCCATCAGGAGCAGCATCAGGTTGGCGCCGGCGGAGAAGTGCTCGCCCTGGTTGGCGACGACCAGGGCGCGACCGTTGCGCTCGGCCTCGTCGCAGCCGGTCATGACCATCTGGATGTGGTCCTGCCCGATGGCGTTCATCTTGGAGTGGAACTCGATGCAGAAGATGCCGTCGCCCAGGTCCAGCAGCGAGGCGCCGGGATTCTCCCGGATCGCGCCGCCGGCACGGCGCAGGAACTCGAAATCGTAGACGCGCGGGTTGACGGGGACGGGAACGAAGGCGCCGGGCTCGGCGGTGGGGGACTCGCGCGTGCCGCCGTCGGTCCGGTAGATGGTCTCGGCGCCTTCGTCGTAGAGGGCGTCGATCCATCCCGGCAGCGGCAAGCCGTCCTCCCTCAGCCTCTCGGTGACCTTGCGGAAGCCGAGGGCGTCCCAGGTCTCGAAGGGGCCCAGATCCCAGTTGAAGCCCCAGCGCACGGCGCGGTCGATGGCCGACGCCTCCTCGCAGATCTCGGCCAGGCGCATGGCGCTGTAGCTCAAGGACGGCGCGAGCATCTTCCAGATCGCTTCGCTGCCGCGTCCCTTGCCGAAGACCAGGAACCGCAGGCGCTCGACCAGGTCGTCCATGGTCTTGCCCTGCTCGATCTCGGGGAACCTGGCTTTCTGCTTGTCGCGGAATTCGAAGGTCTCCAGGTCGAGGGTCAGGACCGTCTTCTCGGGCTGCTTGATCATCTTGTAGAAGCCGCCGCCGCTCTTGCGTCCCAGCAGGCCCTTCTCCACCATGGTGCGCAGGAAGGGAGGCGGGTCGAAGACGTCGCGGGCCTCGTCGCCGGCGACCGCCTCGCGCACGTTGTCGGCGACGTGCAGGAAGGTGTCGAGCCCGACGAGGTCGGCCAGCTTGAAGGTCGCGGTCTTGGGACGGCCCACGGCGGGACCGGTCAGGGCGTCGACCTCCTCGATGGTCAGACCCATCTCCGCCATCACGCGCATGGTGACCATCATGGCGTGCACGCCGATGCGATTCGCGATGAAGTTGGGCGTGTCCTTCGCCAGCACGATGCCTTTGCCCAGACGGACCTCGGCGAAGTCCGCCACGGCAGCGAGCACCGCGGGATCGGTGTCGGCGGTGGGGATCAGCTCCAGGAGCTTCATGTAGCGCGGCGGATTGAAGAAATGGGTGCCCAGGAAGCGCGGCCGCTGCTGCGCGGGCAGGACCTCGGCCATCGCGGCGAGCGACAGGCCGGAGGTGTTGCTGGACAGCCAGGCTGCGGGACCGAGATGCCCGGACGCGGCAGCGAGCACCTTCTTCTTGATGGCCAGGTCCTCCTTGACCACCTCGATCACCCAGTCGGCGTCGGCGATGCGCGCGAAGTCGTCCTCGAAGTTGCCCGTCTCGATCAGCGCGAGCAAATCCTGGGTGAACAGGGGGGCAGGCTTGGTCTTGACCATGGCCTTGACGGCGCCGTCGGCGATGGCGTTGCGGGCCGCATGGCCCGCTTCGGCGGCGTTTTCCAGGTCCGGCGGCACGATGTCCAGCACCAGCGAGGGCACACCGGCGTTGGCGAAGTGGGCGGCGATGGCGCTGCCCATGACTCCGGAACCGAGAACCGCCACCTTCTTGACGTATCTGCTCATGACCACTCCCGGATTATGATGAATATGAACGATCATTCATTATTGTAGACGCGATGGACTCCGATGTCAATGCATCGTCAATAATCGACAATCATTTAGCGTGGGTTGTGCCCTGGAAATTGTCCCCGGCTCCTCAGATGGGATCAACGTATTGAAATACATGCTAGTTAGAGACATCTGACTGTCGAGATCGGGCGCTCCGGTGGGCCGGCCCCATTTTCCGCGGCACAACCCTTTCGTTCCCATCGCGCCGTCGTTCGGATATACTCGATGGACAGGCTCCCTATCACCGTCGACACGAACACGGCGGTCTGAATACCTGTTCAACGAGGTCGAACGTGTCGATGCAGAGAGACAACGGCAAGCATTCTCTGATCCTCGACGCGGCCATCGTCGAGATCGCCTGCAGCGGGTACCACTACACCACCGTGGCCCGGATCGCCCGTCGCGCGGGCGTGGCCGACGGCACCATCTATCTCTACTTCAAGAGCAAGCAGGACGTGCTGGTGGCCGTGTTCGACCGGGCCATGGATCGATTCATCAGCCAGGGCATCCTGGAAATGAACCCGGGGGATGACGCCGTCACCCGCATCAGCGACATCGTGCGGCTGCACCTGGAGCAGGTGGGCGAGAACCGCGACCTGGCGGTGATCCTGCAGGTGGAATTGCGCCACAGCCTCAATTTCCTGGATGTCTTCAGCCGCACGCGCCTGCGCGACTACCTCGAGATCATCACCGGCGTGGTCGTCCAGGGCCAGAACGAGGGCGTCTTCCGCCCCGACATGGATCCCTTGCTGACGGCCAGGATGATCTTCGGCGTGCTCGACCAGATGGCCACCGATTGGGTGCTCAGCAAGCGCGACACGCCCCTGGCCACCCGCGCCGACGAGGTCACCGCTTTCGTGCTGGGCGCGTTGAAGGGCGTGCGCTAGCGCGGGGATGCGAGTGATGGTTGACTACCGAGGATCGCGCACCGGCGTCGCGCTCGCCCTGGCGGCGTGCGCGATCGCCGGCCTGGCGACGCCCGCGCGCTCCGGCTGGACCTTCGAGATGCACGGCGGGGCGCCCCTGGTGCCCGACCGCGTCGTCCACATCACCCAGGCGGGTTTCCCGGATCTCGACATCGACGGCCGCATGCGCAGCGAACCGCACGAGATGCCGTTCTACTACGACTTCCGGCTGATCCGCTGGGGCGCTCGCCACGGCTGGGCGCTGGATTTCCTGCACCACAAGCTGATCCTCGACAACCCGCCGCCGGAGGTCCAGGACCTCCAGTTCACCCACGGCTACAACATGGTGAGCCTGCAGCGGCTGTGGCGCGTATCGGATTATGTTCTGATGGCAGGCGCGGGCGTGGTGCTGACGCACGTCGAGAGCACGGTCCGCGGGCGCGTCTTCGACCAGCACCAGGGGGTGTTCGGCTGGGGGTACTACGTTTCGGGGCCGCTGGCGGTCGTCGGGGTGGGACGGCGACTGGATCTCGGCGAGCGATTCTACCTCTCGGGGGACGTGCGGGCCTCCTGGTCTCACGTCGATGTCGACGTCGTCGACGGCGGTGCCTCGATGACCGACGTGGGCTTGCATTTCCTCGCGGGCGCGGGCGCGAGGTTCTGAGGGTCGAACCGGATCACGATCGGAGGGACAGGCCAGCCAGCGGATCCTTCAACCCGTGCCCCGTCACCAGAACCACGATCGTGTCCTGCGCCCCGACCAGGCCCGCCCGCCGCGCCTTGACCAGCCCCGCCAGACCGGCCGCGCCCGAGGGTTCGGCCCATACGCCCGCGTATTCGGTCATCAGCCGGATGGCGACGACAATTTCGTCGTCAGAGACGCTCAGGAACCCGCCGCC
The DNA here is from genome assembly GCA_018814885.1 of bacterium. Lineage (NCBI taxonomy): Bacteria > bacterium. Next base: position 20,461 of record JAHIYU010000112.1, read on the forward strand.
GGTGCGCGCCACCCGCGACCAGGCTTTCAGCCGGTTGCGGGGGATACCCACGCCGATGGAATCGGCCAGGGTCTCGGGCTGCACGGGCGCGATGGCCGCCAGGGCCTCGGCCGGTGTGTAGCCGGCGGCGTTCGCGCCGGCCCGCTGCCAGGCCGAAGCCAGCGGCGCGGCGCCTGCCGCCTGCACGCCGAACACGGCCGGAATGCGGTCCAGGCGGCCGAGCTCGGCCATCTCCTGCAAGCCCTTGCAGACCGACGAGACGATGCAGCCGTCGCCGGTGGGTACGAAGACCGCGTCGGGGGCGCGGCCGGCGCGGGCCAGGACGATTTCCAGGGCGACCGTCTTCTTGCCCTCCACCAGCAGGGGGTTATGCGCGCAGTTGCGCGAGTACCAGCCGCGGGCCGTGATCTCGCGGAGCGAGCGGTCGAAGGCCTCGTCGTAGGTGCCTTCCACGCGTACGACCTCGGCCCCGTGGAGTTCGAGCTGCGCCAGCTTGGCCGCCGGTGCGGCGGCGGGCACGTAGATGGTGGTGCGGATGCCGGCGCGCGCCGCC
>JAHIYU010000113.1 GCA_018814885.1 bacterium
CGACGGCCGCAGTCCTGTTGCCGGGGCCCGAAAAGCGCCTGGCCGAGCCGCGCACGACCCTGGCGGCGGCCGGCTTCGCCGTCACGGAGCTGCCCCTGTACCGCACGGTGGGCGTGCCGGCTTCCGATCTGCCCGAAGCGCCCCCCGCGGACGGAGACGTGGTATTCTTCTGCAGTCCTTCGGCGGTCGACGCGTTCGTCGCCGCCTACGCCGAGCGACCGGCCTGCGTGGCCATCGGCGAGACCACCGCCGTCGCCTGCCGCCGGGCCGGTCTTCAGGTCACCGTCGCGGACGAGCCGTCCCTGCAGGGGATGGCCCGGGCCTGCGGCCTGGAGCTACATGATTCACCCGATCCCCCGGAGTAAACGACATGGAACTGATCCAACGCCCGCGGCGCCTGCGCGTCTCGCCCCTGATGCGAGAGATCGTCGCCGAGACCGACATCTCGCCCCGTCACCTGATCACCCCCCACTTCGTGGTCGAGGGCGAGGGGCACGTCGACGAGATCGCCAGCATGCCGGGCGTCACACACGTGTCGGCGGACAAGCTGGTCGAGGAGATCGCCGCCGACGTGGAGCTGGGCCTGAAGAGCCACCTGCTCTTCGGCATCCCCGACGAGGCCGCCAAGGACCATACCGGATCGGCCGCCGTCGACGAGAACGGCGTGGTGGCCCGCGCCCTGCGCGCCCTGCGCGAACGCTTCGGCGACGAGGTCGTCCTGATCACCGACGTCTGCCTCTGCGCCTACACCAGCCACGGGCACTGCGGCTTCCTCGAGGACGGCGTGGTGGTCAACGACACCTCGGTTGCGCAGCTCGCGCGGATGGCCCTGACACACGCCCGGGCCGGCGCCGACATGGTCAGCCCCAGCGACATGATGGACGGCCGCGTGGGCGCCATCCGCGACCTGCTGGACGATGAGGGCTTCGTCAACACCGCGATCCTGGCCTACTCGGCCAAGTTCGCCAGCGCCTATTACGGTCCCTTCCGCGACGCCTGCGACAGCGCGCCCCAGGGCGACCGCAAGACCTACCAGATGGACTTCCGCAACGGCCGCGAGGCCCTGCTCGAGTGCATCCTCGACATGCAGGAGGGCGCCGACATGGTCATGGTCAAGCCGGCCCTGGCCTACCTGGACGTGGTGCGCGGCGTACGCGCCGAGGCCCTCTGCCCGGTGGTCTGCTACAACGTCAGCGGCGAGTACTCCATGGTGAAGGCCGCCGCGGCCGCCGGCTACTGCGACGAGCGGGCCATCGTCACCGAAAACCTGCTGGCGATGAGGCGCGCGGGCGCAGACCTGATCATCACCTACCACGGCCGCGACGCCCTGAGGGGGGGCTGGATCCGATGAGCAACGCCTCCTGGTGGACGCGCGCCCGGGCCGCCCTGCCCGGCGGCGTGAACTCGCCGGTGCGGGCCTTCAAGTCGGTGCCGGGCGACCCGGTCTTCTTCCGCAGCGCCCGGGGCGCGCGCTTCACCGACGAGGACGGCCGCGAATACGTCGACTACTGCCAGAGCTGGGGGCCGCTGATCCTGGGCCACGCCGACCCCGAGGTGCAGGAGGCCATCGAGGAGGCGGTCCGCGAGGGCTGCAGCTTCGGCGCGCCGAGCCGCCGCGAGGTGCTGCTGGCCGAGGCCTTCCTCGAGCGCGTGGGCGTCTTCGACCGCGTGCGTTTCGTCAGCTCGGGCACCGAAGCAGTGATGAGCGCCGTCCGCCTGGCGCGGGGGGCGACCGGGCGCGACCTGATCCTGAAATTCGAGGGCTGCTACCACGGCCACGCCGACCACCTGCTGGTCAGCGCCGGCAGCGGCCTGGCCACCTTCGGCACGCCCAGCAGCGGCGGCGTGCCCGCCGATTCAACCCGCCACACCGCGGTGCTGCCCCTGGCCGACGAGGACGCCCTGCGCGCCTTCTTCGTCGAGCATGGCGACCGGCTGGCCGCCCTGATCATCGAGCCGATACCGGCCAACGCCGGACTGCTGGTCCAGACGCGCGCGTTCCTGCGACTCTGCCGCGACCTGACCGCCGCGCACGGGGCGCTGCTGATCTTCGACGAGGTCATCACAGGTTTCCGGGTGGCGCGCGGCGGTGCGCGGGAACTGTTCGGCATCACGCCGGATCTGGCCACCTACGGCAAGATCATCGGCGGCGGCATGCCCGTGGGCGCCTACGCGTCGAGCGCCGCGATCATGGCGCACGTCTCGCCGGACGGCCCCGTCTACCAGGCCGGGACGCTGAGCGGCAACCCGGTGGCCATGGCCGCCGGTCTGGCCACCCTGGAGAAGACCGGCCGCCCCGGTTTCTACGAGGGACTGGAGCGCAAGACCGCCCGACTCGCCGAGGGGGTGCGGGACGCGGCGGCGAAGGCGGGCGTCACGGCCTCGGTCGTGCGGGTCGGCTCGCTGTTCTGGACGGTGTTCCAGGATCCCGCGCCGGTACGTTTCGACCGGGTCGACGGCGACATGGGCCGCTACGGCGCGATGCACCGCGCCCTGCTGGAGCGGGGCGTCTACCTGGCGCCGTCCGGCTGGGAGGTCGGCTTCGTGTCGGCGGCCCACACCGACGCCGACCTCGACCGGACCCTCGAGGCCGTCGAGGACGTCCTCGCGGGGCTCTGAGCGGCGAGAAAGCAATCTCGAAATCATGCAACGATATGACGATCCCGTGACACAAGGACGGGGCCGATGCACTACCTTTGACCTCGTGATTGGACGCAACCAGCGGCAAGAGGAGAGCGGATGAACACGACCACAGGGTCGCCCTACCTGGCAGCGCTGCGGGGAGAACCCGCCGCGCGCCGTCCCATCTGGATCATGCGCCAGGCGGGGCGCTACCTGCCGGAATACCGGGCGCTGCGCGAGAAAACCCCGTTCATCGACCTCTGCCGGACGCCCGAGCTGGCCTGCGAGGTGACCCTGCAGCCCATCCGGCGCTTCGGTTTCGACGCGGCCATCCTCTTCAGCGACATCCTGATCCCCCTGGCGCCGATGGGTGCCCCCTTCGTCTTCGACGAGAGCGGTCCGCAGATGGAGCGGCCGGTGCGCGACGAGGCGGACGTGCGCGCGCTGCGCGTGGTCGATTCGCGGGAGGGCGCGGGTTTCGTCGCCGAGGCGATCGGACTCATCAAGGGCGAGCTGGGCGGCCGCACGCCTCTGATCGGCTTCGCGGGGGCGCCGCTGACCCTCGCCTCGTACATGATCGAAGGCGGCGGCTCCAGGGATTTCCGGCACCTGAAGACCATGCTCTACACGCGGCCCGACCTGCTGCGCGAACTGCTGGACAAGCTGGCCGACCAGGTCCTCGACTACCTGCGCATGCAGGTGGACGCCGGCGTCGACGCCGTGCAGCTCTTCGACACCTGGGGCGGCATCCTGCACCCGCAGGACTACGCGGCGGTGGCGTTGCCCGGCCTCCGCAAGATCATCGACGGTCTCGCGGGCACCGTCCCCCGCGTCTACTTCCTCAAGGGCTCGGCGCCGTTGCTCGATCTGGTCGGGACCCTGCCGTGCGAGGCCTTCGGACTGGACTGGACCCTCGACCTCGCGGAGGCCGCCGGCCGGCTGGGCCGTCCGGTGCAGGGCAACCTGGACCCCCTGGTGCTGCTCGGCGCGCACGAGGAGATCCGCCGCCGCGCCCTCGAGATCTGCCGCCGCGGCGATACGGCGCCGGGGCACGTCTTCAACCTCGGTCACGGCATCCTGCCGCAGACGCCGGTCGCGGCCGTCGAGGTCCTGGTCGAGACGGTCCAGGGTCATCGCGAGGGGAACTGAGATGACCGTGCACGTCACCCGCGAGCTGCTGGCCAGACACGACGTCCCCGGCCCGCGCTACACCAGCTACCCGACCGTGCCGGTCTGGAGCCGCGACTTCGACGAGAGCGACTACCGCGACGCGCTGCGCGAGCTGGCCGGGCGCCCCCAAGACGAGCTGTCGATCTACCTGCACCTGCCCTTCTGCGCCAAGCATTGCCATTACTGCGGCTGCAACGCCGTCATGACGCGCGAGAAGAACGCGGTCGACGCGTATCTCGACCGCGTGGAGCGGGAGATCGACGCCGTGGTCGACATCATCGGGCGCGGCCGGCGCACCGTGCAGATCCACTGGGGCGGCGGCACGCCCAACTATCTCAAGCCGCACCAGGTGGAACGCGCCCTGGGTCTGTTGCGCGACCGCTTCGACGTGGCGCCGGACGCGGAGGTCTCCCTGGAGATCGACCCGCGCATCGGCTCGCCGGAGCAGGCGCGGCACCTGCAGTCGGTCGGCTTCAACCGCATCAGCCTAGGCGTCCAGGACTTCGAACCGGACGTGCAGAAGGCCATCGGCCGCCTCCAGTCGCGCGAGCGCACCCTGCGCGTCTACCACGGTTGCCGCGAGGCCGGTTTCGAGGGCGTCAACGTGGACCTGGTCTACGGACTGCCCGGCCAGACGCGCGACAGCTTCGCCGACACCCTGCGCGAGGTCGTCGCCCTGGCGCCCGATCGCGCGGCCTGCTTCAGCTACGCCCACGTGCCGTGGGTCAGGCCCGACCAGGGGAAGGTCGATACCACGCGCATGCCCGAAGGCTACGAGAAGTTCGAGCTCTTCCGGCTGGCCATCGACGTGTTCGACCGGGCCGGCTACGACTGGATCGGCATCGACCATTTCGCGAAGCGCGGCGACGAGCTGGCCGTCGCCCGGCGCGAGCGGCGCCTGCATCGCAATTTCATGGGCTACACGACCCGTCCCGCGCCGCAGATGCTGGCCTTCGGCATGAGCGGCATCGGCGAGGTCTGCGGCCGGTTCGTGCAGAACGATTCCGGGCTGGAGAGCTGGAGCGCGTCGATCGACGCCGGCCGCCTGCCGGTGGTGCGCGGCCACGTCCTGACCGGGGACGATCGCCTGCGCCGCCTGACCATCTTGAACCTGATGTGCAACAACGAGTTGCCTTACGCCTTGACCGTGCCCGAGTTCGGCGCGCCCGCGAACGAGCTGCTCGCCGGCAGCCTCGAGTCCATCAAGCCCTACGCGGACGAGGGCTTCGTCGCCTTCGCCGAAGACCGTCTGCTGATCACGGACCTGGGCCGCCATTTCGTGCGCAACGTGTGCATGGAGCTGGACGCCTACCTCGACCACGACAGCAGCAAGCCGTTGTTCAGCAGGACCGTCTGACCGGAACGACCATGCAGGTGCCCAGCTACAGACAGGACAGGCTCGATCCCGCGCGACCCGCGGGACTGATCCTGTGCGGCATGGGCGGGCCCGACGGTCCCGACGACGTGCGGCCCTTCCTGCGCAACCTGTTCGCCGATCCGCGCATCCTCCCGGTCCCGCGCCTGGTGGCGCCGCTGATCGCGCGGCTCATCGCCCGCCGGCGCGCTCCCGCGGTCAAGGCGCGCTACGCCATGATCGGCCAGGGCGGCGGCTCGCCCCAGCTGACGACCACCTCGAGGCAGGCCGAGCTGCTCACCGCATCGGCCGCCGCGCGCGGCGTCACGTGGCTCCCCGCCGCCGCCATGCGCTACTGGCACCCCTTCCCGGACGAGACGGTGGCCGGACTGCGCGCGCGCGGCGCGGCCCAGTACCTCCTGATTCCCATGTATCCCCAGTACGCCGACGCCACCAGCGGCAGCACCCTCGGTTTCGTGCTCGCGTCGCTCGCGCGCTTGCACCCCGAAGCTTCCGTGCACGTGCTGCCCGACTGGGCGGTCCTGCCGGGGCTGGTGGCGAGCCTGTCCGCGGCGGCGACGTCGGCCCTGCGCGTCTGGCTCGAAGAGGACGCCGACCCCGCCGAGTGCGCCCTGCTCTTCGTCGCCCATTCGCTTCCCGAGAGGTTCATCGCGGCCGGCGATCCCTATCTCGAGCGGACCCGCGCCACCGTCGCCGCGGTGCACGCCGACCTGCGCGCGCGAATGGCCGGCCACGACGACTGGCTGGACCGCGTGCCCGGCGGCGGCGAGCCCCTGCTGGCCTTCCAGAGCCGCGTGGGGCCGATCAAGTGGCTCGGGCCGGACGTTCCCGCCGAGACGCGTCGCCTCGCCGGGGCCGGGTGCCGCCGCCTGCACGTCCAGCCCGTGAGCTTCACCTGCGAACACATCGAGACCCTGCACGAACTCGACATCGCGCTGCGCGCCGACGCGCTGGCCGGCGGCGTGATCCACTTCTCCCGCGGCGCCGCCCTGAACCTGGACGACACCTGGCTCGCCTCTCTCGCGGCGCACCTGCTGCACAGGGCCTACCGGGAGGAGGCGCCCGCCCATGCCTGACGCCCGCGCAACCGGAACCGCCCGCGTGGCGGTGATCGGCGGCGGCGTGGCCGGACTGGCCACAGCCCTGCACATCCTGGACGGGGCCCGCGACCGCGGCCTGGACCTCGGCGTGACCGTCTTCGAGGCCGGCGCCGAACCGGGCGGCAACCTGCGCACCACCGACCGGGACGGCTGGCGTCTCGAATGGGGTCCCAACGGCTTCCTCGACAACGAGCCCGCCACCTTGCGCCTGGTGGACCGCCTCGGCCTCGGCGACGAATTGCTGCGCAGCTCCGACGCCGCCCGCCGGCGCTTCCTGCTGCTGCGGGGACGCCTGTGCGAGATCCCCGCCTCGCCGCCCGCCTTCCTCCGGTCCCGCCTGTTCGGCTGGGGCGCGAAGCTGCGGATCCTGGGCGAGCTGTTCGTGCCGCCGCGGCGCGATCTGGGCCGGGCCGACGTCGCGCCGTCCACCGACGAGACGGTCTACGATTTCGGCCGCCGGCGCCTGGGCCGCGCGTTCGCCGAGACGATGCTCGATCCCATGGTCAAGGGCGTCTTCGGCGGCGATGCGCGCGAGCTCAGCCTGGCCGCGGCCTTCCCGCGCATGGTGGAGCTGGAGCGCGACCACGGCGGGCTCTTCAAGGCCCTGTTCAAGCTGTCGCGCCGCAAGGGCGGCAGGGCCGACGCAGGGCCGGGCGGCACCCTCCACTCCTTCCGCGGCGGCATGGCGGCCCTGCCCGCGGCGCTCGCTGCGGCCCTGCAGGACGATACCCGCGCCGACCTGAGGCGCGAGGCGCCGGTCGCATCGGTCGCCTTGCGCGACGGCGTCTGGAGTGTTTACGTCGATGGCACCGAGCACGGACCCTTCGCGGTCGTGGTCGACGCCGCGCCGGCGCATGCGGCCGCCGGACAGCTGCGGGGTCTCGACGCCGCGCTGGGCGACGAGCTGGCAGCGATCCCCTACGTGCCGATGGCCGTGATCGCCCTGGGCTTCGCGCGTGCCGACGTCGCCCACGACCTGGACGGCTTCGGCATGCTGATCCCGACCAGCGAGAGACGGCGCCTGCTCGGCGCCCTGTGGACCAGCAGCGTGTTCGCGGACCGGGCGCCCGCCGGTCGGGTGCTGATCAGGGCCATGGCCGGCGGCCCGCGCGACCGCGATGTGCTAGAATCGAGCGACGACGAGCTGCGCGACGCCGCCCTCGCGGAGCTGCGCGGTCTGTTCGGCCTGCGCGGCGCGCCGGAGCTGGCCGCCGTCTTCCGCCACGAGCGCGCCATCGCCCAGTACGTGCCCGGCCATCTGGCGCGCCTGCGGGCGATCGAATCCCGGCTGGCGGCATGCCCCGGCCTGCTGCTCACGGGCAGCTCGTACCGGGGGATCTCGGTGAACGCCTGCGCCAAGGACGCCGAGAAGACCGCCGCACGAGCCCTGGCCAGTCTGGAACGTCCGGAAGGAGGACGCTGAGGTGCACGAGATCATCGCAGCCGCGAACGTGCTGCTGCCCCTGCTCTACCTGGTCACCTGGGGCGCCTATCTCTGGCTGTTCCTGACGAATCGCGACGCCCTCCGCCTGTGGAGCCGCCGCCTGCTCGACTTCACGGTCCTCGTGCACGTCGCCACCGTGGTGCTGCGGACGGTCGCCCAGGGGCGTCTGCCCATGTCCACCACCCTGGAGTTCCTGTCCCTGCTGGCGCTCGCGTTGATGATGATCTACGCGGTGATCGAGCACCGCCTGGACGTGCGGCAGACCGGTTTCCTTGTCACGGGCCTGGCGCTGATCATGCAGGTCTGCGCCAGCGCGATCGCCAACGGCGGCCAGATCACCGACCCCCTGCTGGAGGACCCCGGTTACGCCGGGCACGCCTTGCTGGTGGTGCTGGCGTACGCGGCCCTGAGCCTCAGCTTCCTCTATGCGATCCTGTACCTGCTGCAGATCCGGCAGCTGTCCCGCAAGCAGTTCGGCCTGTTCTTCCGGCGGATGCCGCCCCTGGAGACCCTGGAGCGCATGAGCGTGGGCGCGGCCAAGCTGGGCGTGCCGCTGCTCTTCGGATCGCTATGCCTCGGTCATCTGTGGCTCTACAGCCTGGCGGACAGGGTCGATCCGCAGACCGCCGCGACCCTCACGCCCTTCGATCCCAAGATCCTGGCCTCGTGGGTCATCTTCCTGGGCTACGCGGCGGGGCTCGTCGGCCACCGCTGGTGGGGCTGGCGGGGACGGCGCATGAACGTGCTGGCCATCGCCGCCTATCTGGTGGTGATCGCGACCATGAGCGTGATCGACTACATCTTCCCCAGCTTCCACGACTTCACGCAGGGAGGCGGCGTATGATCGAACACGTCGCCAAGCTGTTCATGCGCGGCGTCGACCACCACCTGGCGCCGACCGAGGTGCGCGAGACGGCCCACCTGGACAACGCCGCGGCCGGCGCGTTCATGGACGCTCTCGCGGCCGAGCCGGGCTTCGTCTCCGCCGTGCCGGTCAGCACCTGCAACCGGACCGAACTGTATCTCGAGGTCGGCGCGTCCTTCCGCGCCGACGAGTCCCTGTCGCGCGCCCTGGCGACGGCCGGCCTCGACCCCGCCGTGTTCTTCGGCCCCCACGCGCGCAGCCTCGAGGGCCGCGACGCGGTGGAGCACCTCTACCGCCTGTCGTCGGGCCTGGAGAGCATGATGATCGGCGAGCCCCAGATCACCGGCCAGCTCAAGGACGCCTACCGTTTCGCCCGCGAGCGCCACGAACTGGGACCTGTCGTCATGCGCGCCTTCCAGGGCGCCTTCCGGGCGGGCAAGCGCGTGCGCACCGAGACCAAGATCGGGACCGGCGCGGTGAGCGTGGCCTTCGCCGCCGTGGAGCTGGCGCGCAAGTTCTTCGCCGACCTCTCGCGCCACCGCGCCCTGCTGGTCGGCGCCGGCGAGACCGGCGCCCTGGCGTCGCGCCACTTCCTGCAGGCCGGCATCGGCGGCCTGACGGTGATCAACCGCAGTCCCGGGCGGTCCCGCAGCCTGGCCGACGACCTGAACCAGGGCAAGGGGGAGCTGGTGCGCGCGAGCCCCTGGGAGGAGCTGGGCGAGGCGCTGGCCGCCGCCGACGTGGTGCTCGCGACGACCGGCAGCACCGAACCGGTCATCGACGCGGCCATGGTCCGCGCAGCGGCGCGCGCCCGTCGCGGCAAGCCGCTGTTCCTGCTGGACATCGCCGTGCCCCGCGACATCCATCCCGACGCCGCCGGCGTCGACGGCGCGTTCCTGTTCGGCCTGGACGACCTCGATCAGATCGTGCGCGCCAACCTGACCGCGCGGCGCAAGCACGTGCCCGCCGCCGAGGCCATCATCGAGCGCGAGCTGGACGAGTTCCACGGCTGGCTCGCGGACGTGGACCTGCGCCCCACCGTCGCCGAGTTCCGCGCGTATCTCGAGCAGCTCAAGGAGAAGCAGGTGGGTTACGTCCGCAAGCAGGAGTCCGCCGCCGTGGCCGCGGCCGTGGAGCGGAGCCTGCAGCAGTTCATCAAGAAGGTGCTGGGGCGGTCCGTGTCGACCATCAGGAACTCCGAGAACGAGGAGGAGCGGCTGCGGCACCTGGCGACGCTGCGGGAGATCTTCTCGCCGGGGGAGCAGGATCGGCCGTGAACCGGCGCCACTCACTCCATTTCAATCCGGATTACAAAGTACAGAGTTGATTCCCCGAGCCTCGACAGTCTGCGACCATGATCCGCCTTCAGCAAACAATAACGGGTGGACTGGCCTACCGTATCATGGATGCCAATCCCCCGGGTCCACCTGTGTATTTCCGTGCATGTCTTGATCCTTGTTGGCCCATCCGGCGCAGGGTAGAATGGCAAGGTCGAGGAAGCCATCGACCGGCGCGTGTTATGCCCCTACGGAATCCCCACGACGTGACGAGGCTCAGATGACACATGCAGACGGCAGGAAACACCGCTTGCGCTGGCTGCCTCCGGCAGTCATGGCGGTCGCGGCCCTGGTCATCGGCTACTGCGGGTTCCGGATCCAGAGCCATGCGCTGGGATCACCGATGTCGTGGCGGGACATCATATACCGCGTAGTGCAACTATTCTTTCTGAACGCGGGCGACTTGAGGCCACCGCTGCCCTGGCAGCTCGACCTGGCCCGCTTCCTCGCGCCCGCCGTGTCGGCATACGCCGCCTTCCTGGCGGTGTTGATGGTGTTCCGGGACCGGCTGCTGCAGACTCGGCTGGTCCGGTACCGCGACCACGTGGTTGTCTGCGGATTGGGCGCGAAGGGCCTGCACCTGGCCGAACGGATCCAAGCCTCGGGCCGCAAGGTGGTGGTCATCGAGAGCGACCCCGATAACGGGAACCTGTCGGTCTGCCGCAGCCGGGGCATGGTCGTGCTGCTGGGCAACGCCGCCGACGCAGGCCTGCTTCACCGGGCGAGGGTCGAGCGAGCCTCCCACCTCTTCGCCTTCTGCGGGGAGGACGAGCGGAACGCCGACATCGCCGTCATCGCCGAACGCGTCGCGGAGGGCCGGAAGAAGAGTGCTTTGACCTGTGTCGTGCACATCCGGGATATCCGGCTCTGCAGGCACCTGCGCGAGAAGGAACTGATCGCCCGTCTGTCGAGCCGCTTCAAGATCGAGTACATCAACGTCTACGAGACCGGCGCCCGCATCGTGCTGGAAGCCCATCCGGCCTTCGACAAGGACGAATCACGGACAGACAGCCCCCCGCACGTCCTGATCGCGGGTCTGGGTCTTTTGGGCGAGAATCTCGTGATGCGCATCATCGGAGACTGGCGACACTCGCGACGCGACGGCAGGATCAGGATCACCGTCGTGGACGGCAGGGCTACGGCGTGGCGGTTGTCCCTCCTGAAGCGCTATCCGCAGCTCGGACGTTATTGCCGCATCGAGACCGTGCCGGCCGCAGGCGGCGGGGCGGGATTCGGCATCGACTTCGGGATCATGGATGCGGATCTGTCGGACGTGAGCGCGGCCTACGTCTGCCAGGACGACTCGTCGGACGGCGTCTCGACAGCCATCGCTCTGCACCGACACCTGCGCGAACGGGGTCGCCGCGTTCCCATCATCGTGCCCATGCGCGAGGACGGCGGGCTCACCCGTCTGCTGCCCGGCCCCGGCGACGACGAAGGTTCGTTCGGCAACATCACGGCCTTCGGTCTCTTCGCCCGGTGCCTCACCGCCGATCTGCTCGACAACGACATGTTCGTGGTGATCGCGCGGGCCATCCACGAGGAATACAGGGGCCACCGGGCCATGACGGGCAACGTGGACCTGACCGACCCCTCCATGAAGCCGTGGTCGGCTCTGAACGCGAAGCTGCGCAAGTCAAACATCGACCAGACCGTACACATCTCCGAGCGGCTGCGGACCTTCGGCTACGACATCGTGCCCCTGTCCGACTGGGAAGCGGAGTACCGCACGTTCCCCGGCGACGACGTCGAGGGCATGGCCGAGATGGAGCACGAGCGCTGGGTACGGGACAAGACCGCGGACGGATTCACCTACGCGCCGGGTCTCAAGACCGACAAGACCAACCCCTGCCTCGTGCCGTGGGCCGACTTGCCGGAAGAGGAACGGGACAAGGACCGGCAAGCCGTGTGCGCCGCGCCGCGGGTGCTGGCCAGGGCTGGATTTCAGGTGGTGCGGATCGGGGAAGGCGCCGGACGATGACGACAGGAGTGGCCGAGTGACCGAGGAGACGGCTTACCGCTACCGGGCCTTCATCAGCTACAGCGGCAAGGTCGAGGCCCCGCTGGCTGCATCACTGTACCCGACCACGAGCATCACGCCACACACCTCGACCCAGCAATACGCCTCTTCGCACCATGTGAATACTCACCACCACCCCAATGAACGCCACGACAAGGATGATGCAAACTCGCTCAACCGATCGCCAGGTAGCCGAAAGTGAAACCAGCCACTTAAGCCGACCGATCAGCACCGACGTCATAAATCCAAGAAACAGCAGATACCCCACACGCCAAGCGATCAGGATGGCCCGCAGTCGCCACGTCGCCCCCACCGGGGCCAACTCTTCCAGAACACGTGCCCCCAGCAGATCGCACAGCAGCCAATACCCGTCCGTACGCAAGAACGGCAACAGGCTCCAGACAACCGCGGCAAGTACGCCCCACGACGCCACCGACAGCGTCGGCACGCCCAGGACGACCCCGCCAAGAGCCAACCCCCCGCCCGCTGCCAGGTGCCAGGCGACGCCGGCCGCGTCCACCCGCACGCGCTCCCGGCGCGGCAGCAGGGCGACAGCGGTCACGTCGCAGTACAGGGCGGGAAAGACGAACAGCATGCCGATGCCGACGCCCCCCGGCCGGCCGCCGCCCCGCACGAGGGCCGCGGCATGGCCCAGTTCGTGGACGAGGCCCGCCGAGACCAGGCACAGGACCAGCCCGGGCCAGTCGAAGTCTCTGCCGGGCGGCATGCCCGTCAACGCCGCTGCCAGATAGCCGACACCGCCGATCGACGCCGACAGGGCCAAGCCGCGCCAGGACACAAGCGCCGTGAGCGCCCGGGCCGCCCGCTCCACCAGCCGGGTCGGCACCAGGGGCAGCTTGAGCCAGAGCGTGCGACCGCCGGCGGGACCCGGGCGCCCCTGGTCGGCCGCCAGCGCCTCCTCCAGGCCGGGAGCGTCCTCGCCTTCGCGCAGCCGCCGTCCCAGCGCAGCCGGAATCGCATAGCAGCGTCCATCATGCCGCAACAACCACCGCTCGCCAGGCTGTGGAATCACCTCCCGCGACGATATCACACCGTCACCTTCAACTCCGCCAATCCCAGCAGATACAACCGCCGCCCGTGAAACCCCACCCACTTGCGCCCGCAGGCGTCGCACAGATCGGCCAGTGTCGGCTCCAGCCCGCGCAGGAGGTCCAGGGCCACCTCGGTGAGGCCCTCGGCGCCGTAGAAGGCGTCGTGGTCGAGATCGACCAGGATGTCCGGGTCCCAGACCTCCACGCGAGCCGAGAGCGACAGACGGGATTGTTGCGGCCTGCGCACCAGGCAGTCGAGGAATTCCGCGTTGCGCCGTGCGTGCTCGCGGGGATCGCTGACCGCCAGGTTCTCGGTGGCGAAGCAGTCGCTGGACGCGGCGAGCATGCCCCAGTAGGACCATTGCTCGGGCGTGCGGATGACCTGCGCGAAGAGCCAGTCGTACAGGTCGCGGGTCACCTCGCCCGCAATGGCGGGGTCCGGCCAGGGACCCAGCCGCGACACGTGCCAGTCGATGGTGCCGTCGTCCTGCCAGCGCGCGGCGACGGCGTGCACGGAACAGCCGGTGCGGGCGATCAGGCGGCCCAGTCCGGTGCGCAGGCGAATCGTCCGGCCGGGCAACCGGTACGGCATGCCCTTGTCGCGCGTGGCCTCCGTGCCCCCCGCGCCCCGGTTCCCGTCCAGGTACGCCACGACCGGACGACCCTCCCGCAACGCCTTCAGCACTTTTTTGACGAACAGCGGCTTGTCCACCACGATCCAGTCGATCTCGCCGGGCAGGTCCAGCATCCGGCGCTGCTGCTCGGCCCGGGGCCGGATCGCCGCGTGGGCTTCGGCGTCGAGCAGGACCGCCGGACGCTCGCCCGCCATCACCAGCAGGGCCGGCGTCAGTGTGTAGGGCCCCATGTGCAGGGTGACCACCAGGCCGCCGCGCAGTCCGGGATGGGCTGCCAGCACCGCCTCCGCGTCGCCGAGCAGGTGCGGCACGTCGCCCTCTCCCCCCGCGAGCACGCGATGCTGGAGCTCCGCGATCTCGCGGCGGCGTGCCCGCAGCGATGCGAGCGTCGTGGCGGTTGCGCCGGGCGCCAGGGCGCGCAGATTCCACAGGGCCCAGCTCTCCCGCCCGGCGGGCGCGGGCGCGGACGCCCGTCGCCCGCGCCCCCACCGCTTCATCAGGACGATCCCGGCAGATCGATCGGCACCAACTTGCAGACGCATCTGCAGCAGCAGCCGTCGTCGGGATCCTCCGGCGCCGGCTCGTCCCCCGCCAGCAGGGGACTGATCTCCAGGCGCTCGGTCACTTCCTCGATGCCGAGCCTCGCCAGGGTCCGCGACACGTTCACGTCGCTCCGGTTTCTCATGCGCACCTCCCTTGTGCTTTGCCAACCGTGCCGTCCATCGGCGCTGTGGGACAGCAACTCGCGGACCCCGCGGGCGCGCAGCACGGGAACCCGATCCTCGGGCGCTCATGCGGCGGAATGTCCGCGAGCGCCGTGCGGCGCGGTCGACCACGGCCAGCGGCATCACCGCGGGCGCCGTCAACCCTGGATGACGTAAGAGCGGCGGGTTGCTATATTCACGCCGTGCGCGGCGGCGAATCGAACCCTGGATCGGACCGACCATGAAGTGGCATCACCGGCTGGGACTTCTCTACGGCATCCTCGTGACGCTGATCCTGGCGATGGGCGCCTGGTGGATGTACTACATCAACCGCGAGGGGCAGAACTTCGAGCGCTACCAGATGCAGCGCTACGCCAACGACCGCCTGCACGCCGCCTTCCTGCTGCGTCTCGATCCCGAGGCGGCGCACGATCCAGCGGCCGTCCTGGGTCCCGACTACCCCCACCTGCACTTCCAGCGGACCGCCTCTGGCTGGGACGTGCACGTGGACGCCGCCGCGCTCGACGCCGTGCGCGACGAGGCGCGACGCCGCAAGCGCATGTTCCTGACCGAGGGGGTGTTTTTCCTGGCGCTGCTGATCGCCGGCAACACGATCCTCTCGCTGGCCTTCCGGCGCGAGCGCGAGTTCAAGCGGGCGCGGGAGCTGTTCCTGGCGGGCGCCACCCACGAACTCAAGACGCCCCTGTCCTGCATCCGTCTCTTCACCGAAACGCTGGAGAGACCCGACCTGGACGACGAGGCGCGCCGGCGGATCCACGCCTCCCTGCTGCAGGACATCGAGCGTCTCGAGGACATGATGGAGCAGGTGCTGTCGGTCAGCCGCGACGAGCACGGCCGGCGCCGGAGCCCCGAACCGCTCGACCTGGCCGACGAGACGCGCGACCTGCTCGCCGCGATGCAGGCCTTCCTGGACGGCAACGGCGCCGTCGTCGCGACCGAACTGCCGGCGGGGCGCCTGATCCTCGGTGACCGCCAGGCGTTGCGCGTGGCGCTGCGCAATCTCGTGCAGAACGCGGTCCACCATTGCCGCCCCCCGGCCGAGATCACGGTCGCGCTCGCGCGGCGGGAGGGGGCGCACCTGCTGTCGGTGAGCGACCGCGGCCCCGGCATCCCCCGGCGCGACCACCGGAAGATCTTCGACAGCTTCTACCGTTCGCGCACCGACGACGACGGCGAGCGGGTGCGCGGTTCCGGACTGGGTCTCTACCTGGCCAGGCGCAACGCGGAGGCCCTCGGCGGCGAGGTGGAGCTGCGGAGCGAGGAGGGACGCGGCGCGACCTTCACCCTGGTCCTGCCCGCACACGCCGAGGAGCAGGCATGAAGAAACGGATCCTGGTCGTCGAGGACGACGCCCATCTCGCGGACGGTCTGCGGATCAACCTCGAGCTGGAGGGCTACGAACCGGTGCTGGCCAACTCCGCCGAGGAGGGCCTCGGCTACTGGCGGCGCGGCGGCATCGACCTGATCCTGCTGGACGTGATGCTGCCCGGCATGGACGGCTTCGCGTTCTGCCGCCGCATCCGCGAGGCGGGCGACCGCGTGCCGGTGCTGTTTTTGACCGCGCGCGGGCGCGACGACGACCGCATCCAGGGACTCGAGACCGGCGGCGACGACTACATCAGCAAGCCCTTCAACCTGCGCGAGCTGCTGGCGCGCATCAAGGGCATCTTCCGGCGCGAGGAATGGCGCAGCGAGACGCCGGCGCCGCGCTCGCTGGCGATCGGCGACAGCATCGTGGATCTGGCCGGCCTGACGGTGGAGAATCCCCGCGGTTCGTTCACGCTGAAGGAGAAGGAGGCGATGATCCTGCGCGTGCTCTTCGAGAAGGCCGGCGAGGCGGTGCCGCGGCGCACCATCCTCGACCGGGTCTGGGGCTACGACGCCTATCCCACCACCCGGACGGTGGACAACTTCATCCTGAACCTGCGCAAGATCGTCGAAAAGGATCCCGCCAGGCCACGGCACATCAAGACGGTGCACGGAGTGGGATACCGTCTGTTGACCTGAGCCGGATCAACGCGTGAGGGTGAGCTTGAAGGTCCGCGGCTCGCCGTCGACGACCAGGCGCAGCAGGTAGCGGCCCGAGGCGGCGTGGCGTCCCGAGGAGTCGCGGCCGTCCCAGACGAGCCGCTGGGGGCCCGCGGGCAGCGCGGCATCGATCAGGGTTTCGACGCGTCGCCCGGCCAGATCGTAGACGACCGCGCGCACCTGCGCGTCGCGGGGCAGGGCGAAGCGGACCGCGGTCAGGGGATTGAAGGGATTCGGACCGACTATCGGTTGCAGCGGATCATCGGCGACGGTGTAGGGGGGCAGCCACATGGGGCCGATCCAGACCGAGGGCACGCCGCCCATCATCATCTCCAGCCAGTAGGACGTCCCCCGGCTGGGCGCGTGCTGGTCGATCCAGACGTACTCGCTGAAGCCCGCCAGCGCGAGCACCGTCAAGCGCACGCGGTCGCTCTCGTTGCTGCCGCGCCAGACGTGGAAGCCCGCCGCGGGGTTCAGGCTGCCCTCGCCCCAGCTCAGGATGGCCGTGCTGCCCTCCCGGACGACCGACAGCGCGGGAACCAGCGTCTGCACGCCGCTGCCGGGCCTGATGCCGGCGACCATGCGCTCCGCCGCGGGGTTGGCCGAGGTTTCGATCGCGTCCAGGCTGTACCAATTGTCGCCGTCGCCGCCCCAGCCGTAATTCAGGTGGATCTGCTGCATGTCCACGGCCTCGCGCCAGCCGTCGCAGACCATGGAGTGGATGGTGCTGGCGTAGAGGATGGGGCGGCCGCCGTCGATCTCGCCCTTGATCAGCCCGAACCAGGCCGCGTCGGTGTAGCGGAAGCGCGGATACTCCCTGGCGCCGTACTCGAAATCGAAGTAGTTGATCAGGGCGGAGGTGGCGCGCGACAGGGAGGCGGAAGATCCGCAGACGCTGAAATCGGTCCGTATCGCGGCGGCCACGTTGAAGCACAGCTGGGAGACGGCCGCCTGTTGCGCGGCGGGGGTCTCCCAGTTCATGGTATCCGGCATCAGGGCCCAGTTGTACGGCACCATGAAGTTGGCGTAGATGGTCAGCCCATCCATGACGTCGCCGCAATGGGTGTCTCCGGCCCACCAGTACGAGATGCTGCCCTGGCCGCGCCGGGGCCACTCGTGGAAGCGAATCAGCTGGGCCAGGGCCAGGCCGGTGCAGCCCACGAAGGTGCGATACTCTTCGCCCATGGGGCAGGCGAGGTTGAAAGGCCACCCCTGCTCCCAGTGCGTCTCCAGCATCGGACCGGTGCTCTCCCACTCGGGGTCCTCGTCGTCGAGCCAGGTCTCGAAGTCCGCAGGCGGCAGGGAGAGGTAGGCCCAGGCCGGATGTGCGCCCGGGTCGCCGCCCCCGCCCTTCGCGTCTGCCGAGGGCCCGGACAGGCCCGTCATCCTGTCGCCGAGCGTTTCCTGGAGCAGATCGAAGAAGCCGCCGTTCTCGCGGCTCGGCAAGTGCGTCGTCTCGCTGTAGGCGGTCACCGGGGACAGCTCCCTGCGGGCCGGCACCACCACGTAACCGCTGGGGACGATCCTGTACAGATAGGCGAGCGTCTCGCCGTCGAGCAGGAAGGGATCCTCCGTCTGCACCGTCGCCGTCTTGGACATCCCCCAGCCGCCCTGCTGATGGATCACGTAGCGCACCCAGTTGCGGGCCACCGCAGCGGAGACGTCTTCGTCGACCGGCAGGGCAATACAAACGGCCGCGCATGACAACGCGGCGGGGAGAAGGAGCAGACGCGCGAGCAGACGGGCGATCATGTCTACCTGTGTCGCGAACGGAAAATGACCGTATCGCGCCGATGTCACGACCGCACAGGGTAGCGGGAACCCGGATTCCGCATCGTTGTCAGCCAAGACGCAGGCCGCAGCGGACGGTTTCCGGCACTCCGACGGTCCTGTGGATCATAGCATGTCCTGTGGCGTATTTGTCAAGAAATTCGGCGCGTCGGCATCACTTTAATCTGGCCCCCGCGCGTTCCCCGCCGGGAAGCGCGGCAAACGGACGTCCCTCGCGGCCGGCCGGCGGCGTACGGAGCAAAGGACCGCACCCCTGCGGCCGGGTCGCGCTTGATCGCCGACCCGTATGCGTGTACGGTTCGCAGGTGGCTAAAACCGTGATCTGGAGGCCATCATGTACTGTCCCCGCTGCGGAGCGGAGTACGTCGACGGCGTGACCGAATGCGCCGACTGCGGCGTGGCGCTGCAGGTCGATCCCGCGCCGCCGCCCGACCTGTCGGGCGAGCTGAACCTGGTGTCGGTGCTCGAGACCGGCGACGCGATCCGCACCGCCCTGGTCAAGTCCCTGCTGGAGGAGGCACAGATCCCCTATCTCGCGCGCAACGACCAGCTACAGGACCTGTTCGGGTTCGGGCGCCTGGTGCCCGTCAATCCCATCAGCGGTCCGGTGATCTTCCTGGTGCCGGACGAATACGCCGACGAGGCCCGCGACATGCTGGCCCAGCTCGACGACCCTGACGACTGAGCACTCCGGAGAGAGACGCCATGCCCGACCGCATCTCCACCAGAAGAAGAACCGGCGGCGGCAAACGCCGGCGGGTGTGCCTGCCGTCGATCTTCTTCGCCGCCTGCACCCTCCTGTTCCTGGGCATCTGGAGGGGGGGCGAGCACGAGGAGGCGGAAAGGCTGCGGCTTGAAACGGAGGTCACCGCCCGGCAGATCGCCTTGCGGCTGGAGACCTGGATAGACCTGCGCGTGAACGTCATAGACCAGCTGGCCGAGATCGACTACCCGGCCATGACGGATCTCGCAGTCGATTTCGGCAGAACCGCCAGCCGCTACTTCGACCTGTTCCCCGGTTTCCAGGCCATCAACTACATCAATCCGGACTGGGTCATCGAGATCATCTATCCGGAGGACACCAACCGGCCGGCCCTCGGCAAGGATCTCCACGACCACCCGAACGCCAGCGTCCCGGGCGTCATACAGCGCGCCCTGACGACCGGCGCCATCACCCGCACTCCCGTGGTCGACCTGCTCCAGGGCGGCAAGGGGCTGGCGACCTATCGTCCCATCCGCGCCGCGGACGGGACGCTGCTCGGCCTCATAAACGGCGTCTTCAGGGTTGATACCCTCGTGGACACGTGCCTGTGGGAGGACAGCCTGCGGGAGCATTTCGTGTTCAACCTGCACGAGGACTCCGGAGTCGCCGCCTACTGCCACGGCCTGGACACCCACCAGGAGGGGGTGCCCTTCGGGACGAGCATTCCCGTAAGGGTCGTAGACAGTCCCTGGCACCTGGAGATCGCCCCCTCGGCGAGCCATCTTTCGCAGTCCAGGACCGAGGCCGACGAGGTGATGTTCGTCGCCGGGATCGTCCTGGCCGGCTGGCTGGCGCTGCTGCTGCGCGCCTATCTGCGGCGCCAGGACGCCCTGCGCGAGAGCCAGGAGAAGTATCGCCTGCTCGTGGAGAACCAGGCCGATCTGCTGGTCAAGGTGGACACCCGGGGACGCTTCATCTTCGTCAGTCCGTCGTATTGCCGGACCTTCGACAAGACAGAGGAGGAGCTGCTGGGCCAGGAGTTCATGCCCCTGGTCCACGAGGACGACCGCGAACCGACGGCCCAGGCCATGGAGAACCTCTACCGCCCTCCGCACACCTGCTACGTCGAGCAGAGGGCCCTGACCAGGAACGGCTGGTGCTGGCTCTCCTGGTCGGACACCGCCATCCTGGACGAGAACGGCGAAGTCGTCGAGATCGTCGGCGTGGGTCGCGACATCACCCAGCGCAAGGATCTGGAGGAACAGCTCTTCCATTCGCAGAAGATGCAGGCAATCGGCCATCTCGCCGGCGGCATCGCCCACGACTTCAACAACATCCTGCTGGCCATGATCGGGTACCTGCGCTTCGCCCTGGACAAGCTGGACGCCGACGATCCCGTGCGGGCGGACCTGCTCCAGATCCAGAAAGGCACCCAGCAGGCCCATTCCCTGACCAAGCAGCTGCTGGCCTTCAGCCGGCAGCAGGTCCTGCGTCCGGCGAACATGGACGTGAACGTCGCCGTCGAGGACATGCTCAAGCTGCTGCACCGGGTCATCGGCGAGGACATCACGCTGGAGTTCAAGCCCGGCTACGAGATCGGCGTGATCCACGCGGACCAGGGCCAGATCGAGCAGGTGTTGCTCAACCTGTGCATCAACGCCCGGGACGCCATCGAGGGCCAGGGACGCATCACAATTCGCACCGCCAACGCCGATCTCGACGAGGAATTCTGCCGGATCAACACCTGGGCCGAGCCGGGCGGCTACATCACGCTGTCGGTGACGGACGACGGGATGGGCATGGACCCGGAGACGCAGACCAGGATCTTCGATCCCTTCTTCACCACCAAGCAGCTGGGACACGGTACGGGACTGGGGCTGGCGTCGGTCTACGGCGTGGTGCACCAGCACGAGGGCATGATCCGCGTGGAGAGCGAGCCCGGCGCCGGTTCGACCTTCACCGTCTACATCCCGCGCGTGAGGGGCGACGTGGAGGCGAGACCCGGCGGCGATGCGGCCGGACTCGCTGGCGAGAACAGGACCATCCTGGTGGCCGAGGACAACGAGATGGTGCGCGCCATGACCACCCGCATCCTGAAGAGTGCCGGCTACGAGGTCCTGGCCGTCGCGGACGGAGCCGAGGGCCTGGAGGTCCTGCTGAAACACGCCGACGAGCTCGACCTGGCGCTGCTCGACGTGGTGATGCCGGGGATGAGCGGCCACGAGCTCCGCGACAGGCTGCGCGCGCTGCGGCCCGATCTGCCCGTGCTCTTCACCAGCGGCTACGATCCCCAGACCGTCGACTCGCACCTGGAGCCGGGCAACGGCGACGACCTGCTGTCGAAGCCCTACGAGCCCGAAGCGCTGCTGGAACGACTCCGCGAGATGCTCAAGGACTGAGACGGGAACGGCCAGGAGACCGTGTCCGTGAC
Source organism: bacterium (assembly GCA_018814885.1). Classification (NCBI taxonomy): domain Bacteria; species bacterium. The sequence goes on from JAHIYU010000113.1 coordinate 21,299, forward strand.
CACGATGCGGACACGACTGGTTGCCGTCGATTCTCATGATGGTTTCCCGCTGCCGATGCAGGAACTCATGTTGCACTAAGGAGATCTACCCGAAAGCCGCGATCGCCTCGTCCACCGAATCGTAATGTCCGATCAGGTCCCACAGGCAGACGACCTCCAGCATCATCCGGATCCGGTCGGACGCGCCGGTCAGGGCGAGGGCGCCGCCGGCGTTGTGGAGCGAGGTGTAGCAGGCGGCGATCACGCCGACGCCGGTGCTGTTCATCTTGTCGAGGTCCGACAGGTCGACCACCACGTTGCGGTGGCCGGCGTGCACCTCGTCGCGGACGGCTTCCAGAAATTCGAAGCACAGCGGGGATCCGTGGAGATAGCCGGAGAGGCGGAACACCAACACACTGGGAGCGTCGTGTTCGATACGTTCGTAGCTCAGTGCATGCCGCTTGTTCATGGCCGGACTCCCTCGCTGGTGAACGCGTTCCGGACCTCCACGCGATCGCCGCGAGGGACGGAACATCATGGGCGATCAGGGTAGCATCCGGGAACGATCGGATCAACAACCCGCCAACGCCGACTCGACCCGGTCCATCATCGCCGTCAGGTCGAATTCCGCGCGGATGCTCTCAGCCGCGGCGGCGCCCAGGCCGCGGCGCAGGTCTTCGTCGTCGAGCAGGCGCGCCATGGCCCCGGCGAGGGCGGCGGGATCGCCCACCGGCACCAGCAGGCCGTTCACGCCGTCCGCGATCAGCTCGGGGATGCCGTCCACGGGCGTGCCGATCGCCGGGACGCCCAGGGCCATGGCTTCGAGCAGCGCGTTGGGAAAACCCTCCTCGCGGCTGGGCAGCACCACGACATCGGACACCGCGAGCAGCGACGGCACGTCGTCGCGGAAGCCGAGCCAGCGCACCGTCCCGTCGTCGAGTCCGAGCGCGGCGGTCAGGGCCCGCAAGCGCGCTTCCTCGGCCGGCGGCCCGGTGCCGGCGATCAAGAAGACGGCACCGCCGCGGCGCCGGAGGGCGATCGCCCGCAGGAAGGTCTCCTGATCCTTGCGGGGGCCCACCTCCCCGACCATGGACACCACCCGTGCGCCGGCGGGCAGGCCCAGTCCCGCGCGCGCTCCTTCCGGGTCGGCCGTGCGGCGCAGGGCGGCGGGATCGACGCCGTTGGGGATGACGCTCACCTTCCCGCGATCGAACCAGGGCGCGCCGGCGCAGACCTTCTCCACCAGGGCCAGGCAATTGACGATCAGTCGATCCACCAGATGCGTGTAGACGAGACGGAAGTGCCAGTTGTCCTTGATGGGATCGGGACTGCCGCGGCGGACGACCAGGCGGAAACCGCCGCGGCCGAGCTGGGAGAGACCCACCAGGCGGATCTCGCGGGCCTGGTTGGCCACCGCCACGCGGATCCTCTCGCGGCGCAACAGGCGTCCGAGCGACCAGAGGGTGCGCGGATCCAGGATGCCGGCCATGGTCACGCCGCGCGCGTCGAGGCCCGCCTCCCAGGCGCGCCGCACGATCTCGCCGCCGGGCTGTCCGACCACCAGCACGCGGTGGCCGCGCGCCGCCATGGCGCGGGCCGCCTCCAGGAACCACTTCTCGCCGCCGCCCCAGGTGGGCAAGGAAGTGACGAACGCGATCGACAGCTTTTCCATGAGGGCTATTGAGCCCGATCGGCGGCGGGTCGTCAACAAGAAGGCGGAGCCCCGGAAGAGGACTCCGCCCATATCACTGACATTCTGGCGCCACTTACCTCGGTATGGCGATCAACGGCGTCTGATCTCCGCGCTGTATCTTCAACAGCACCGGACGATCCTTGTCCTTCTCGATCAGACGCCGGTAGTCGTCCAGGCTGCTGACGCGCTCGCGCGCGATCTCCACGATCACGTCGCCCTCGCGCAGCCCTCGGTGCCAGGCGTTGCTCGTGCGTTCGACTTCGGTAACGACCACGCCCTCGAGTCCGTCGCCCACGGCGAGCTGCTGGCGCATGCGGCCCGACAGCTCGCGGACGGTGACCCCCTCGAGCCCGTTGTCGAACGCCTCGCTCTCCTCGGTGCCGCGCGCGATGGTCAGGTTCTCCGGCATCTCGCCCAGCTCCACCTCGATGCGCCGCTCCTTGCCGTCGCGCAGGACCCGCAGATCGACCTTGGCGCCCACGCCGGCCAGGCTGATGGTGTTGCGCAGGCGGCTGATGGAGTTGACCTACTTGCCGTCCACCGCGAGGATCACGTCGCCCTCCTTGATGCCGGCCTTCTCGGCGGGCGTGCCCGGGTTGATCTCGGACATCAGCACGCCGCGGGGACGATCCATGCCCAGCGCGTCGGCCATGGTCTGGTCCACCGCGCCGGTGACCACGCCCAGCCAGGCGCGCTTGACCCGTCCGTCCGCGATCAGCATGCCCATGATCCGTTCGGCCATGCTGCTGGGGATGGCGAAGCCCACCCCCTGCGACCCGCCGCTGCGGCTGAGGATGGCCGTGTTGATGCCCACGAGCTCGCCGGCCATGTTGACCAGAGCGCCGCCGGAGTTGCCGGGATTGATGGCCGCGTCGGTCTGGATGAAATCCTCGTACTGCATCAGCCCGATGCTGCGGCCCAGCGCGCTGACGATGCCGAGGGTGACCGTCTGGCCGACGCCGAAGGGATTGCCGATGGCCATCACCTGGTCGCCGATGCGCAGTGCCCGCGAATCGCCGAGCCGCAACACGGGCAGGGGCTCGTCGGCCTTCACCTTGATCAGCGCCACGTCGGTCTGCTCGTCCTGGCCGACGATCTCCGCCTCGTATTCCTTGCTGCCGTTGAGCAGGACGCGGATCTTGCTGGCCCTCTCGATGACGTGGTTGCTGGTGAGGATGTAGCCGTCCTTGCTGACGATGACCCCGGATCCGAGGGACCGCTCCACGCGTTCGCGGTTCTGATCCTCCGGTTCGCCGAAAAAGCGGCGGAAGAGGGGATCTTCGAGCATCGGATGCCAGTTGGGCATCTCCACGACCTTGTCCGTGGAGATGTTGACCACGCCCGACATGGCCGCCTCGGCCACGTCGGCGTAGCTGCGCGGCTCGCCGCCGGGGGCGGCGTGGGCGGACGTCACGGCCAGGGCGGGCACCGACGACTCGTCGCCGCCCGTGGCCGCGAGTCCCAGCAGGAAGCCGGCGACCAGCAAGAGGGCGCCGAAGGGCCATATCCAACGGCTGATCTTCATCCTGTTCTTCATGTCGAAACACCTCTCGTGTATCGTGATCAGGGGTTTGTGTGCGGGCGGTTCAACGCGGGCCCCGACGATTGGTTCCCGGCTCCGGGCGCCCCGACCATGATAAGCACGGGGCCCCGCTCGAGCGAGCGGGACCCCGTGAAAAAGCGATGATGCCGGCCGGGCTAACCGTCGTCGCCGATGGCCTCGACCGGGCACTCCTCCAGGGCTTCCTGGCAGAGCTCCTCTTCCTCGGCGTTCTCGGGCTGCTTGTAGACGTAGCTGTAGCCGTCGTCCTCGTTGCGCTCGAAGTTGTCGGGTGCGGTCTGGCGACAGAGATCGCAGTCTATGCAGTTCGAATCGACGAACCACGGGCCATCGACGTTATCCGCGACCTTGTCGGTTGAATCGGCCATGCCGTCTCCTCCTGGGGCAGAATCAGCTCGGGTGCCTGCACGGCGTCCGGCGCGCCGCGGCCCAACACACAGTTACTTATATCAGTTTGCGGAACTGTCAAGTCCAATGTGAGGCGCCGATCCCCGTTCAGTGGATGTAGCCCAGGGATTCGAGCTGGCGCCGGGTCGCCTCGTCGATCTCGACCGGCTCGGCTTCGTCCGCCGCGGCCGGCACCACGGACGCGCGGATGATCGCGACCAGGGCTTCCACGACACCGGGGCGCGCCGCGGACAGATCTCGCGTCTGGGCGGGATCGCGCGGGATGTCGTGCAGCGCGGCGACGCCGCGGCCGTCGATGGTCAGACGCAGATCTCCCACCCGGACCGTTGCCTGGGCGCGGTCCAGGCGCGAGAGGTCGGCCCCGGGATTGAGCCCCGCCAGCATGCCCAGCAGCCCGGGCGACGGTCCGGCGTATTCCGAGACCAGCGGCCTGTCGGACGCCGACGGCGGTGCGAACCAGGAACGGCTGAAGCGCGAGCCGGCCACCGGCGCCATCCCGGCCAGATCGAGCACCGTGGCGTACAGGTCGGTCAAGAGGACGGGATCGGACCGCTCCCCCCCGGGCGCCGCGCCCGGATCGAACCGCCCCCGCCAGGCGTCGGGAACGTACACGACGAGGGGGACGGCAAGCAGGGTCTCGTGGACCGAGTACTGGTGGTCCATCAGGCCGTGATCGCCGAGATTCTCGCCGTGATCCGAGGTGACGATGACGATGGTGTCGTCGTCCAGGCCGTGGGCCGCGAGCCGGTCCAGGACCTCTCCCATGAGCCTGTCCGCCGACCAGACGTCCCCGGCGTAGAGCCGGCAGACGCGGTTCCAGTCCACGCCGGCGGGTGGGTGCAGACCCGCGTTGAACTGGTGGGCCCACATGATCGAGACGGCGTCGGTCGGGGGCAGGTCCAGCAGCGCCCGCGTACGGTAGGCCCGGGGCGGGTCGTAGGCCAGGTGCGGCTCCATGAAGTTGGCGAAGAGCAGGAAGGGCTTGCCGCCGTCGCGCTCCTCCAGCCAGCCGGCGATGTTCCGCACGGTCTCGCCGCCGCCCTGGTCGCCGCTGCGGCTGCGCAGCTCGAACATGCCGCCGATCGCGGCTTCCCGCCGCAGCGAGAAGCCGCGCAGCAGACCGGTCGTCCTGTCCGCGAGCCAGGGATTGCTGTAGAACGCCGCCGTCTGGTAGCCGTCGTCCCGGAGGATCCCGGCGAAGGTGGCCAGGCCCGCGTCCAGGCGCGGATGCAGGGTGGTGCAGAGGTGATCGCCGGGCAGCTTGCCCGTGAACATCGAGGCGTGCGAGGGCACCGTCCACGGCGCGGCGGCATAGGCTCCCGTGAAGGTCACACCGTCGCGCGACAGACCGGCCAGCCGCGGCGTGAGATCCGCGACCCGCAGGGGGGCGGGCGTGGCGTCGGTGGGCGAGCCGGCCGCGTCGCGCCGCAACGTGTCCAGCACCAGCACGACGATGTTGGGGCGGCGCTCCTCGCGCGCACAACCGGCGCACGACAGCGCCAGCAGGAGACACGACGACGCCAGCAGGCTGCCGCACCAGAAACGTCGTCTCCCCGCCATCGGGCTCCGCCTTCCTACGCGAACCTGTGCTTGAAGGGCAGGAACGTCATGAAATCGGCGTGATGCACGACGTAGGCCTCCGGCGTGCGCGTGACCATGTCCCCCTCGCCCGCGTGCGCGGCGATGATGTGACAGACCCGGTCGGGCACGCCGCAGGCGCGCGCCAGGGCAACGCCGCTGAACGGATGACGCAGGTATTTGCCGCAATCGCTCTTCCCGCTCGTGCCGTCGGGATTCTTCCTGTACTCGAGCAGCTTGCCCACGTCCGCGAGGATGGCGCCGGCGATCACGGTATCCAGGTCGCAGTGCAGGTCGTCACCGAAGAACGCGTTCATCTTCAGCGCGGATTCCCTGGCCACGTGTACCACGCAGCGCTTGTGCGCCATGAAACTCACTTTCAGGTCCGGGACCAGCAGCGTGAAGGGGATCCTCTGCAGATCGGCGGCGTCCAGATCGCTCTCCGCGAGGGCTTTTTCCCAGGTCCGGGCGGTCTTCGCGCGCAGATCGGCGTCCTCGATCCAGTCCAGTTCTGGCCACAGCTCAACGACTTCCGGATTCATGCCATATCTCCCTTTGCAGTTCGACCCCGAATACCCGACATTTAAACCGATCCGGGGCCGCCGAGTCCAGCCGGTACGCATGTCCGCGCCCGGGCCGGCCGCGCCGGGGATCGCAATGTGAGATACAAATATGGATCCGTAGTTTCCTTTCGCAATGCGGAAGGTGGGATAGTGCCGAAAGCCCGGACGCCAATGGTCTTCCTCGCGACGGGCCCAGGGCATCCACCACATGCAACGAACGGGAACGACAGGTAGCGAACGGAGCCGCTGCCTCGCAACGGTCGGCCAGCCGGACGCCCATGGTCGCAAAGGAGGGGTTTGGCATCGACCTTGCAACTGCCGCCGCGACGGCTCGAACGGAACCGCGACGACACCTGGAAACAGCCGACAACCACGGCCCCCGGGGGCCAGCCAGACAAATGAAGACGGAGCGTAAGATGAAGCACAGGAAACGCATCCCCGTACTCGTGATCCTGTCCGCAGTCGTGATCCTGGCCGTCAGCGTGACGGCGCAGGCCCAGGAGGTCTTGAACTATACCTGGACAGCTCCGACCACAGGCTCGCCGGTCGACCATTACGTCGTCCAGCATTCAGAGGACGGTGGCGCCTGGGTGACGGTCCAGGACACCCAGATGACCAATTCCTACGCACTCACCGCAGTCTACGACGTCGAACACCGCGTTCGCGTCGCCGGCGTGGACGCCGAAGGCCGCCAGGGACCATGGTCCATCGCCTCGGAGCCCTACACGCCCACCCTGGGCGCGCCGGGACAGCCGGGACAGCCGATCGCGGTCTTCTAGCCGGAACGGAACCGAGCGGGCCCGCTGCAGCAGCGGGACACGCGAGAAGAAGGCACCGCCGAGGCGGTGCCGTCTTCGTCCTCATACCGATGTATCGACCCGATCGACGCGCGTTTGCGCCGATCAATAGGAACTGGGCAGCGCGATGCCGACCCTCAGGACCGCATAGTCCCAGCTGTGATCGTCGATTCCCAGGATGAAGCTGGACGTGCGGACGCGGTTGAGGTTGTATTCCCCCGAGATCTCGAAACTGCCCATACGCACGCCCAGCCCGGCCGCGGCGGCCACCGAGTTCGCTCCCTCGTCGTAGAACGTGTCGTCGTCCAGGTAGTCGATCCGCAGCTTGTTGCGCACCAGGGCCGCGCCGCCGGTCAGATAGATCTGCGGCGCGTTGCGGCGCGAGGGGAAGAAGTACTGCACGTCGATGCCGTAGCGGTACATCTTGGCGCCCACGTCCATCAGACCCTCGACCGCGTCGTCGGCCAGGAAGTTGCCGAACTCCACGTAATGGAACGACGGCGAGACCGCCCAGCCGGTGGGCCAGCGCTGGCGGAAACGGAAGCCCACGTCCCAGCCGAGCCCGGCGCCGAAACCCGCGGGTTCGGTCCACTCGGCCCCGAGGTCGCCGAAGGGCAGCGCGGCGCTGCCCTCGAGGATCACCTCGGCCAGACCGGCAGCCCGCAGGGGGCGGGCGTCGGCGGGCAATACGAAGGCGACGCACAACAGGGTCAGCCCCGAGACGGCCAGCGGTCGCATCATCGATCTCATCATCATCTCCTCCAGGTCATCGCGGCGTGGTCAGGAGCCTGCCGCGTCCGCGGAGGTTGGCACTCGCTTTCGTACATCATGCTAGCGCCCGGGTTCCCTCCGGTCAAGCCGGCCGCGGTCAGCTGGGATCGGCCACGCGCCCCATGAACAGGATGCACCCGGTGCCCTGGTGGCGGATCACGAAGAGGAACGGGTGGTCGGCGCGGAACTCCACCGGCGGATCCTCCTGGATGACGCTGGTCATCTTCATGGTGACGGCCGTGGCCGCCGCGGCTTCGGTACCCTCCTCGAAGACGTCCACGAACGCCTTGTGTACCACCTCGCTGATCACCAGGTCCTTGTCGCCGGTGATGCCCGAGAAGTCGGCCCGCGAACCGCTGAAGGCCGACGGCATGCCCATGCCGGCGAGGGTCCGGCCCAGCTCGAAGCGCGAGGTCATCCTGAAGCGCGGCAGGATGCAGCGCACGCGCCGGCGCGACGGGGCGGAGAGCCACCCGTCGAGGGTCGCCGCGTCCAGGCGCCGCTCCAGCTCCGCCAGCCCGTCGCGCTCGTCCGGCAGCAGGATGTAGCAGGACAGCTCCTCGCCGTCGTAAGGCAGCTCCAGGATGCGCAGCCCGTCCGCCTCGCCGAGAGCGAGATACTCCACCTGGCGCATGAAGGGCGCGTCGACGTCCCGACCGGACGCCGTGCGGAACGGCGCGTCGGCGGTGGCCCGGGGATCGAAGGCGTGCAGCCAGAGGCCGTAGAAGTAGACGGCGTTGGTGAGCACCAGTCGCGTCTGCGCGTCGACCGTGCCGGGCTGCAGCAGGTCCAGGATCTTGTCCTCGGTCCGTGCCGCGACCCAGGCGTTGATGATCTCGCGCGAGCCGTCCGCGTCGCCGGCGAAGTCCAGGGGCGCGTAGCCGCCGTCGTAATGAGTCCTCGCGGTCGCCAGGAAAACCGGCAACAGGGCGAATCCCTGCTGCCCCCAGAGGCGGTTGGCCACGCGCAGGGTGTGCGTCGCCTCGGCGCCCGGCGCGAGGTCAGCCAGCAGCTGGGCGTAAGCGCCGTGCACCGCGCCCTGGCTGTCGGGCAGATGCAGCGTCGCGGCCATCTCGCGCGCCGTGCCGCCGCGGGCGCCGGCGTAGGTCATGGCCAGGGCGGTGGAGATGCTCGACGGCGAGAAGAAGAGGTTGCCGTCCGTCCCCCGCAATTGGCGGTAGAGATCGCAAGCGAAGGCGTTGCTGGACGCGGCCGCTTCGGGGGACGTGAAGGGCTCCGGCGAGCGGCTGCCGGCGAGGAGGATCGAGCCGGCCGCCAGCGTCGCCAGGACGATCAGTCCGATGAGGGGTTTCATCTTTGCCGCCTTTCAGGGGAACGATGACGTCGTGTGGGTGGCGCGAATTCCCTCTGAATGCTATCGGGGCGCCGTCGGTTCCCACGACATGGTAACACGGGACGCGCCCGCGGGCGGGTCCCGGGGCGCGGAATTATCACTGCGATCATATGCCGCATCATCGCTAATCGACGCATCGAATCGGCGTCTTCATCGACAGCCAGTTCCCGGAAGGACGACCATGCCGCGCACGACGCTCCTCGTTTTCACCCTGCCCCTGGCGATCGCAGCGGCGACAGCGGCCGCCACGTTCGACGTCCCCTCCGTCTACCCGACGATCCGGGCGAGGATCGACGCGTCGGCGGCAACGGCGCCGGGATCATCGTCAGCCACGCCGACGCGGTCGTGACCGACTGCCTGATCAACGGGTACACCTCGAACCAGATGGGCGGCAGCGCGCTCTACGCCGACTCGTCCACGGTGACCATGGCGGGCCGCGCGCTGTCCTTCGACGACCGCCGCCCGCACCGGGGCCCGGCCGCGGGGCGAAACGCGCCACGCTGCCGCACGACCCGCTTGACCGACCCCCCGCTTCTCCCTAGTCTCAGGCATACGAAGCTCCCGCGGCGACTCCCCCTCGCCGCGGGCCAATACCCCACCTCTATCGGGCCTGGCGCCCGGCCCCACACGCACTCGCATGATGCCGGAGGAATGTGGCGACGCTTCGCATCGCGGAGACGTCGCGACGGACCCCTTTATCCTGGAGGCGCCATCATGCTGTTCTATCCGCGCATCGTGCTCGTCCTCTCGGGCGGCCTGCTGATCGGCTGCGCCAAGGAGCGTCCCGTCGCCAGGGATTTCCTGATCGTGCCGACGGACGAGGCGGCGCCGGACGAAAGCGATGGCGACGGCGCCGCCGCGCCGCCCGTCGACGACCCCCTCCTGGAGCCGTGCCGTCCCAACCCCTTCGGCGCGAGCACGTTGCTCGGCTTCGAGGTGCGCATCGCCGGGCCGGTCAAGCTCGCGGTGTACGATATCGGCGGACGTCTGTTGGTAGTGCTGACCAGCGGCCTCAGGGTGGCGGGCCGCCACGAGGTCACCTGGAACGGCCGCGATGCCAGGGGACACGAAGCGCCTGCGGGCGTTTACTTTGCATGCCTGTGCGCAGCGGACAGGCGCGAGTCGCGACGGATGGTGCGGGTCAGATGACAGTGGCACGAGCTCAAAGAACCAGGGTATCCGCAGTTTCGCACAAGGATCGCCCTATCATCAGATTTTCACACGCTTGAATCTGCAATGTGCTATCATACTTAATTACCCCTGACCCCCGACGCCCGCCGGGCGCCGGGCGTCGAACGCGTATGAAAAACACGGGAGATGATCGAAATGCGCAACACCTCTCACCGCGAAAGCGGCCGTCTCGGCTGGATCCCCATCCTGATCCTGCTGGTCGCCGCGATCGGGGCCGTTTCAGCCCAGGCCGCCGTCCTCATCAACGAGGTCGACGCCGACACGCCCGGGACCGACATGCTGGAGTTCATCGAGCTGTACGGTACGCCGAACGAAGCTTTGGACGGCCTGGTCGTGGTCATGTACAACGGCAACGGCGACGTCTCCTACGGCGCCTACGACCTCGACGGCTTCACCCTCGACGCCAACGGCTTCTTCCTGCTCGGCAACACCGATGTCGTTCCCACGCCTTCGATCATCTTCGCCTCCAACGGCGTGCAGAACGGCGCCGACGCGGTGGCCCTCTACACCGGCAACGGCACCGACTTTCCCACCGGCACGGCCGTGACGGCGACCAACCTGATCGACGCCCTCGTCTACGACACGGACGACGCCGACGACACGGGACTGCTGGGCGTGCTGACGCCGGGCCAGCCCCAGATCAACGAATTTGAGAACGGCACAGGCACCACCGACTCCATGCAGCGCATCCCCGACGGCGGCGGCGGCGCCCTGGTCACCACCTCATACGTCGTACAGGCGCCGACGCCCGGCGTCACCAACGGCGGCATCCTGCCCCAGCCGCCCCAGGTGACCAACGTCTACCACCGCTCGCTGCTGCCCATCCCCGGCGAGGCCGTGACGGTCTACGCCGACGCCACCGACAGCGACGGCACGATCAGCTCGGTCACCCTGTACTACCAGCTCAACGGCGGCGGCTTCACCACCACGCCCATGACCCTGGACAGCGGCGACACCTACACTGGCGCGCTCCCGTCCAACGCCGACGGCACCGTGGTCGACTACTACGTCGAGGCCACGGACAACGACATGCAGACCGCCACCAATCCCGCGGACGCACCGGTCAGCTTCTACAGCTACACCGTCGCCCCCGAACTCGTCACGCCCATCGCCTTCGTGCACGCCGACTCGGCCGGCTACGACGGCACGACCATCATGGTCCAGGGCCAGGTCTACATTCCCGGCAACTACCAGGCCGACGGCACGTCGGTGAGCGCCTATGTCCAGGACGCCTCGGGACGCGGCCTCAACATCTTCGGGACCTACTACAGCACCGGCATGGACCTGCTCAACGACACGTCCAACATCGTGAAGGTGAGCGGCCGCGTGGACTACTACTACACCACGCTCGAGCTGGTGAACTACGAGGTCGAACTGGTCAGCACCGGCAACCCGGTCCTCACTCCCACGGTGAAGACCACCGCCGCCGCCGCATTGCCCATCAACGAGGGCACCTACACCGGCACCACCGGCAACATCACCGCCATCGCCACAACCGGCGGCGGCAACCCCGCCTACAACTTCACCGTCACCGACGGCTCGGGCGACGTCGTGATCCGCATCGACGAGGACATCGCCGCCGGCATGGACACCTGGCTGGTGGGCGACGAACTGGTCGCCGCCGGCGCGGGCGGCACCTACTCCGCGCAGGGCCAGATCATCGTCGGCCTGCCCACGGACATCGTGAACAACGGCCAGGCGCCGGACACGTTCCCGCCGGAACTGGTCAGCGCCACGCTGGCCGCGCCCACCGAGGTCACCCTGCAGTTCAACGAGGCCATAGACGACATCACCGGCAACACCCCCGGCAACTACGAGGTCTACGAGACCGCGACACCCGGCAACACCATCGCGGTGACCGGCGCCGTCGTGCAGCTCGACCCCACCGTCGTCGTGCTGACCCTGGCGTCCAGCGCCAGCGGCACGGCGCACACCGTGCGCATCAACAACGTGGAAGACCTGGCCGGCAACCCGATCGCCGCGAACACCACCGCGGACATCATCGAGCCCGTGCTGGCCGAGATCGTGATCACCGAGATCATGCAGAACCCGCTGCACACGTCCGACGCGGTCGGCGAATGGTTCGAGGTCCACAACTTCGGCGGCAGCGCCGTGGACATGAACGGCTGGACCATCCAGGACCTGGACTACGACAACCACCTGATCGACAACGGCGGCCCGCTGGTCATCAACCCCGGCGAGTACAAGGTCTTCTGCGTCAACGCCGACACCATGACGGCCGAGGGCGTCACCCCCTTCTACCAGTACACCGGCATCGCACTGGGCAACGGGGCCGACGAGCTCTTCCTGCTCGACACCGACCTGAACACGATCGACGTCGTGGCCTGGGACAACGGCGTGACCTTCCCCGACCCGAATGGCCTGTCGATGCAGTGGAACGAGACCGGCGACAACTCGCTGGGCGTGAACTGGGGCATCGGCGGCCCGATCTTCGGATCGGGTGATTTCGGCACGCCCGGCGCGCCCAACGACGTTTCGACCGCCGTCGACGACTCGCCGTCCCTGGCCACGCTCCTCGGACGCAACTACCCCAACCCCTTCAACCCGAAGACCAGCTTCAGCTTCATGCTGGACCGGGCCGACCACGTCAGCCTGCGAGTCTTCGACATTCGCGGACGCCAGATCCGCTCCATCGTCGACACCGACCTCGGCGCCGGCGACTACGCCAACGTGTACAGCTGGGACGGCCGCGACGAGAGCGGTCGCCCCGTGAACAGCGGCACCTACTTCTACCGTCTGACCACCGGCTCCGGCTACAGTCGGGCCATGAAGATGACGCTGCTGAAGTAGGGGACCCCAGGTAGCGAGAGGACGGGCGGGGTGAGAACCCCGCCCGTTTCATTCCGGCGGGGTTCCTGCCGTCCAGAGGAATGTGTACCCGAGTTTCCCGAGGTGCTAATCTCAGAATCCGCTCCGGGCCCCACGTCTCCACAGAAAGAGGGCGTGATGACAGGGGATCCGAAGAGACCGTTGATCGTGGGTATCGGCGCCTGCGGGAAGCGTGTGCTCCAAGAGCTGCGCGCCGCGGGGCACGACGAGGACATCCTCCTGCACGTCGGCTCGGACTCCGCCGGCTCATCCCATCCACTGTCCGGTCACGAAGAGAGCCAGCTCCGCTTACGGCTTGATGGACGCACGGTTCTGATCGCCGTCCTGGATCTCGGGGAAAGTGTCGGCAGAGGCATCGCCTGTAAGCTGGCGTACCTGGCCGGCGCCCGGAAGATAGAAGCGCTCTTCGTGGCAAAGGAAGCGCCCGAAACCACCGCGCCGGTCGCTGCGGCCTGCGACACGTTGCGCAACAAGTCGAGTGCATTCATGCGACTGGCCGAGGGCGGCGATCCGACCGACGCCGTCGCCGCACTCCTGGCGATCATGTCGCCGGATACGATAAACGCCGATGCGGAGGACGTCCTGGCTGCGATGGGACACAAGGGGATCTGGAACCTTCATGCGGCCGTGAGCACCGGACCGGACCGTGCCGAAGAAGCCGCCCGCGGCCTCTTCGCAGAGACTAAAGGCGTGGCCTGGAACGAGAGCGGAACGGTTCTGGTTTCGATCGAAGCCGCCGACCTGAGACTTCAGGATGTTCAACGGATCGAAGCGATCGTCCGGGAGAAGACCGGGGACCAAACCACGGTCCTGATCGCCAGCACGACCAACTCCCGTGCGGACCCGGGACTGAAGGTGTCGCTGCTGCGCGGACCGGCCTCGGCAACATCGTCGATGAGCGACATCCCGGCAGACGAAGCGATGGCCACCGCGTTCGATCCGGGCATCATCGGGCGCGGCGACACGAATGCTCTCACCGGCTCAAGCCGGCCTCTCTCTCGGGTCATCACCCCGTCCCGTCTCGAGTTCGAGTACACCGTGGCCCCGATCGACCCTGCGTCCCCTAAGACCGGGGAGATGGCATCCGCGCCCGATGATGACACCCATGGTGTATCCGACGAAGATGTCGACTGTACCGTCTACGCCTATCCCTTCATGCGCCGGGGCGACAGCACACCGATCCAGGTCTGGGCGCACAAGTCCGGGCAGACGGTACACGTGGCCGAGATGGCCCGCGAGATGAACGAGGCGGCGAAGCGGCTGGGCTTCGCCGGGCTCGATGCTCCCGTCCGGCGCGGCCAACGGCTGACCTTCGAGCTGACGGCGCCGGGAGCAGAGGTGGACGAGCCGGTACAATCCCTCATCTGGCGGGGCCGACCCTATCCTGTCGCCTTCAAGCTCGATCTGCCGGACGACTTCGCCGGCGACGCCTTGCTGGGCTGGGTACGAATGGCCTGCGACGGCGTTCCCTGCGGGCGTGTCCTGTTCAGGATCGGAGTCTCGAGTCGTGAGCTGAGCGCAGAAGAGCAACGCCTCGAATCCAAGACATCGCAACGGCTCACGCGCTACGAGCGTGCGTTCATCTCCTACGCCACGCCCGATCGCAACGAAGTGCTCAAGCGCGTGCAGATGCTGGCGAGCATGAAAATCGAGTACTTCCAGGACGTGCTCTCGCTCGATCCCGGCGTACGCTGGGAACGGGAGCTCTACAGACACATCGACGAGTCGGATCTCTTCCTGCTCTTCTGGTCCTCGGCCGCTAAGGCGTCGGAGTGGGTGAGGCGTGAGGTGCTCTACGCCCTCGACCTCAAGAAAGACGTGGAGGAAAACCCGCCGGACATCCTGCCGGTGATCCTCGAAGGACCGCCCGTGCCGGAACCGCCGCCCGAACTGAGCGACATTCATTTCAACGACCGGCTGATCTACTTCATCGACGCCTGAAGTCGGGCGCCAAAAAAAGGGGGGCGCCGATCTCGGTTACCCCCCTCGTGACCGACCCGGATCCGCGTCACGCCTCGCCCGTCTTCACGTCCCCCGTCAGCACGGAGGACAGCGTGAACTCCCCGTCCACCACGTCCAGTTCCACCTCCTGCTCCGGCAGCACGTCGCCGGCCAGGATGCCGTCCGCCAGGCGGTCCTGCACCTCGCGCTGGATGACGCGCTTCACCGGCCGCGCGCCGAACTGCGGGTCGTAGCCCAGTTCGGCCAGCCTGTCCACGGCGGCGTCGGTCCAGACCAGGCGGATCGACTGCTCGCGCAGGCTGCGGTCCACCTTGGCCAGCTCCAGCCCCACGATGCGGCGGATGAGCCCGCGGCTCAGGGCGTCGAAGCGCACCACCGCGTCCACGCGGTTGAGGAACTCCGGCCGGAAGTGCGGCGACAGGGCCTGCAGCAGCTCCTGCTCCTGCTCGCGGCGGCCGGCCTCGTCCAGATCCGCGCGGGGGGCGTAACGCTCGTCCTGGCAGAGGTTGCTGGTCATCACCACCAGTGTGTTGCGGAAGTCCACCACGCGGCCCTTGCCGTCGGTCAGTCGGCCGTCGTCGAGCAGCTGCAGCAGGACGTTCATCACCTCGGGGTGGGCCTTCTCCACCTCGTCCAGCAGGATCACCGTGTAGGGGTGGCGGCGCACGGCCTCGGTCAGCTGGCCGCCGGATTCGAAGCCCACGTAGCCCGGCGGCGCGCCGATCATGCGGGCCACGCTATGGCGCTCCATGTACTCGGACATGTCCAGGCGGACCATGTGTCCCTCGTCGCCGAAGAGCTCGGCGGCCAGGGTCTTCACCAGCTCCGTCTTGCCCACGCCGGTCGGGCCGAGGAAGAGGAAGGAGCCGAGGGGGCGGTTGCGGTCGGTCAGACCGGCGCGCGAACGCCGCACCGTGCGCGCCACCTGGGCCACGGCGAGGTCCTGGCCCACGACGCGGGTGGCGATGCGCGCCTCCAGCTCGCGCAGCTTGGCGCTCTCGTCCTCGACCAGGCGCTGGGCCGGAATGCCCGTCCACTTGGCCACCAGCCGCGCGATGTCCTGTTCGTCGACCTCCTCGCGCAGCAGGGGGTGCTCGCCCTGCACCGAGGCCAGGCGCCCGCGCGCGGCTTCGCTCTCCGCGGCCAGCTCCCTGGCGCGGCCGTATTTCAGCTGCGACGCCCGCGCGAGATCGCCGACGCGCTGGGCGTCCTCGATCTCCGTGCCGAGACGCTCCTGCTCCTCCTGCAGCTTGCGGATGCCGTCGATGACCTCCTTCTCCTGCTCCCAGCGCGCCTTGATGGTCTCGAGCTCGTCCTGCATCTCGGCGAGCTGACGCTCGATCGATTTGCGCCGGGCGACGGCCTGCTTCTCGGTCTCGTTCTCCAGCGCCAGCTTCTCCATCTCGAGCTGGTCGCGGCGGCGCTGCAGCACGTCCACGTCGGCGGGCACCGAGTCGATCTCCATGCGCAGCTCCGAGGCGGCCTCGTCCATCAGGTCGATGGCCTTGTCCGGCAGCATGCGATCGCTGATGTAGCGGCTGGACAGGTCTACCGCCGCCACGATGGCCGAATCCGACACGCGGATGCCGTGGTGCACCTCGTACTTCTCCTTCAGCCCGCGCAGGATGGCGACGGCCTGCTCGCGGGTCGGCTCCTCGATCATCACCGGCTGGAAGCGGCGTTCCAGCGCCGGGTCCTTCTCGATGTCGCGGCGGAACTCCTCGATGGTCGTGGCGCCTATGCAGTGCAGCTCGCCGCGCGCCAGGGCGGGCTTGAGGATGTTCGAGGCGTCCATGGCGCCCTCGGCGGCGCCCGCGCCCACCAGCGTGTGCATCTCGTCGATGAACAGGAGCACCTCGCCCTCGCGCTCGGTCACTTCCTTGATGACGGACTTCAGGCGGTCCTCGAACTCGCCGCGATACTTGGCGCCGGCCAGCAGAGCGCCCATGTCCAGGGTGTAGAGGGTCTTGCCGCGCAGCCCGGCGGGCACGTCGCCCGCCACCAGACGGCGCGCCAGTCCCTCGGCCACGGCGGTCTTGCCCACGCCGGGGCTGCCGATCAGCACGGGGTTGTTCTTGGTGCGGCGGCTGAGGATCTGCACGACGCGACGGATCTCGTCGTCTCGCCCGATCACGGGATCGATCTTGCCGGCGCGCGCGGCGGCGCAGAGGTCGCGGGCATAGCGGTCGAGGGCGGACTCGTGGCCGGCATCGCCCTCCTCGTCACCCTGGTAGGAGCCGGCCGCGCCGATGGATTCCAGGGCGCGCTCGAGCTTGTCGCCGGTGACGTCGAAGGTCTTCAAGACACTGCCCGCACGACCGCTGCCCCGCGCCAGCGCCAGCAGCAGTTCGCGCGTACCCACCATGCCGCCCGACCGCTTGGTCGCGATGGACTGCGCCTCGAGCAACACCTGCTGCAGGTCGCGGCTGGGCGAGGGCACGTCCTTCATCTCGACGGTCGGCAGGCTGGACAGCTCGCCCTCGACCGTACGCAGGACGAGCTGGGGATCCAGCTCGAGACCGCGCAGGGCGCTGCCGGCCACGCCGGACTCGGACAGCAGGGCCCACAGCAGGTGCAGGGGCTCCAGCTCGGCGTGTCCGGCTTCGTAGGCGCGCGACTGGGCCCTCTGAAGGGCCTCGGCGGCGTTGACGGTCATGTTCTTCATCTTCGATCCTCCCTCGGTATGCGAACGCGCGGATCGGGGCGCGATGAGTACATCTCCGCCCGTATTGCAGATGGCGTGCCATATGCGGGCCGACCTGCTAACATCTTAATCGCTTTTATCACAATCGATTACATTACAATCTCCTGCGATGCACCCTACTGAACCGGCGCTGATGACATGATGACATGACACGCGCGGGGGTCGCGCAGCATTCTGTCAGGGCTCATCGTACACCTCTCTTCGCGACGATTCACGTCGTCACGAAGTGCCGCGAAGCAGAATAACACGGTCCAGTCCCCCTGGTCCTCAACATCATTGATTCAACCGTACACCGTCCCGCGTTATAATCCCCCGTCACCCATCTTGAAGCACGAGGTGCCAATGAACTGCTCGAAACACTTCCTCGCGGCCACGGCGACCATCCTGCTGACGGCCGCGGCCTTCGCCGCCTCTTCCCCCGCCGCCCTCTACCACGACCAGGAAGCGCTGACCACGGCCCTGCACGTGCTGGCGCGCAACAACGCCGACGCCACGCTGCAGTCGCTGGGCAGGACCGCCGGCGGACGCGAACTGCACCTGCTCGAGATCGCCCCTCCGCGCTCCGGCGACGGGCCGACCGCCCCCGCCGTGCTCGTGGTGGGCGATCCCCTCGGCGCAACCCCCCTGGCGACGGAGGCAGCGCTCGAGCTCGCCCGCCGGCTGGTGGACGCGGACGGCGGACGCGCGCGCGGCGTGGCCTGGTACATCGTTCCCTCGCTCGATCCCGACGGCGCGGCGGGCTTCTTCGCGACACCCCGACGCGACGACGGTGTCAACGGCAGGCCCGAGGACGACGACCGCGACGGCGCGAGCGGAGAGGACGGCCCCGACGACCTGGACGGCGACGGGCTTATCGCCTCGATGCTGCTGCCCGACCCGGCAGGCGCGTGGCTGCTGGACGACAAGGACCCGCGCCTGCCGCGCAAGGCCGATCCGGCCGCCGGCGAGCGCGGGCTGTACAGCCTGCTGACCGAAGGCGACGACAACGACGGCGACGGCCGCTACAACGAGGACGGCGCGGGCGGCGCGATCCCGGGCCGCAACTTCCCGCACGCGTTCGTCCACTGGCGGACGCGGCACGGCCCCTGGGCCGCCAGCGAGATCGAGACGCGCGCGCTGCTCGAGTTCGCCTTCGCCCACCCGGAGATCGCGCTCGTCCTCGTTTTCGGCACGACGAACACCCTGGCTACCGTGCCCGGCGGCGAGGACGCGGCCGATCCGCGCGCCACCAAGCACAAGCCGCCGCGCTGGCTGGCGCGCGAGGCGGGGCTCGACACGCAGACCGAATACGGCATCGACGAGCTGCTGGATGCGGTGCGCGACGCCTGGAGCAGACCGGACCTGAGCGAGGACGATCTGATCGCCATGCTGAATCTCGGTCCCGCCAGGACGCCGCCCGCTGGCGACAGCACGTGGTGGAAGTCGATCGCGACCGCCTACCGGGACTCGCTGGCCGCCGCGGGACCGGCTTCACCGCGCGTGGCCGCCGTCCCGTCCGGCCCCGGCTCCGTGGAGGAGTGGGCCTACTACCAGTTCGGCACGCCGGCCTTCGCCCTGGACTTCTGGTCTCCCCCGCTGCCCGCGGCGCCGGCCGATTCGTCGGACGCCGCGACGGGCGCGGCGGCGCCGGACAGCAGCGTCGCCCTTCCTGCAGTCGCGCCGGAACTCGCCGCGCTGGCGGCCCTGGGTGAAGGCGCCCTGGATGGCCGGGGCATCCTGCCCTGGACCCAGCGCGCCCTGCTCGACGGCACACGCGTCCTGACCGGCGGCGAGGCCCCGTTCGCCATGAGGACCCCGCCGGCGGCGCAGGTCGATTCGCTGCTCGCGCGGCAGCTGCCGTTCGTGATCGCCCTGCCCGACTGGCTGGCGCGGCTGGACGGCCTCGACACCGAGGTCGAACACCGCGGCGGCGACGTCTGGGAGGTGACGGCCCACGTCCGCAACGGCGGGCGAATCCCGTATCCCACCGCCCAGGGCAAGCGCAGCCAGCGGCCGCGGCCGGTGGCCGTGACCCTCGAGGGAGCCGAGGTGCTGGAGGGACGCGCGCGACAGGTCGTCAAGCAGGTGCCGGCCATGGGCTCGGCGACGGTGCGCTGGCTGGTCCGGGGCGATCCGGGGGCGATGATACGGATACGCGCCGAGGCGCCCGGTTTCGGTGCCGACGCCGTCGGGATCGCGTTGCAGCAGAAAGGAGGCGACCGATGAAGCACGCAATGGCGACATCGATCATCGTTCTGCTGCTCGCGGCGCCGACCCTGGCCGCCGGCCCGGTCATCGACCTCGACAACATGGCCTGGGACCGCTACTACGATCAGGACGAGGTGACCGCCGTGTTGCAGGCCCTGCACGCGAAACACCCCCGCCTGACCGATCTGCGCTCCCTGGGCAAGAGCGAGGAGGGCCGCGACGTCTGGCTGCTGACCATCAACGACCCGCAGACCGGGCCCCACGACGCCAAGCCCGGCATCTACGTGGACGGCGCCATCCACGGCAACGAGATCCAGGCGACCGAGGTCTGCCTCTATCTGGCCCGGCTGCTGCTCGAGCGCCACGACGAGTGGTCGCGGCTGGGCGAACTGCTGTCGCGCACCGCGTTCTACATCGTGCCGACGGTCAACGTGGACAACCGGGCGCGCTTCTTCGAGGGCCCGAGCGGCTACAACATCGGGCGCTCGGCCCGCGTGCCCCACGACGACGACGGCGACGGCCTGCTGGACGAGGACGACTACGACGACCTGGACGGCGACGGGCAGATCCTGCAGATGCGCATCCGCGATCCCCACGGCACCCACAGGACCCATCCCGACGACCCGCGCGTGGTGGTCCGCGTCAAACCCGGGGAGCAGGCCGAGTGGCGCCTGCTGGGACTGGAGGGCCTCGACAACGACGGCGACGGCCGCATCAACGAGGACGTGCCCGGCTACCTGGACATGAACCGCAACTGGGGCTTCATGTGGCAACCCGGGTACGTGGAGGCCGGCTCTGGCGACTACCCGTTCTCGGCGCGCAACACGCGGGCGGTATCGGATTTCCTGGCCGGGCGCACGAACATCTGCTTCGGCTTCAACTTCCACAACTACGGCGGCATGTGGCTGCGGGGCCCCGGGTCGGACATGTCGCCGCCCATGCCTACCGGCTACGTGAAGGTCTACGATTTCCTCGGCGCCGAGGGCGAGCGCGTAGTGCCCGGGTACCGCTACCTGATCTCGTCGCAGGACCTGTACGCCACCCACGGCGATTTCGACGAGTGGATGTACCAGTGCCTGGGCGTCTACTGCTTCGTCGGGGAGCTGTACATGTCGTCGCAGACCGCTTACCGCGGGCGCGCCGACGAGCCCAACGGCGAGGACGACACCCTCTGGAGCCGCCGCGCGCCACTGGTCGAGCGGCAGAAGTTCAACGACGCGCTGATGATGGGCGAGATGTTCCAGGAGTGGAAGCCTTTCACCCACCCAACCTACGGCGAGATCGAGATCGGCGGCTGGCGCACCTTCACAACGCGCATGCCGCCCCCGTTCCTGATGCCCGAGATGCTGCACCGCAACGCCATGTACGTGCTGTGGACCGCGGGCGAGGCGCCGCGCGTGAGCGTGGAGATCACCGAGACCCGCGACCTGGGCGACGGCCTGTGGCGCGTGAGGGCGCGCGCGGTGAACGCCGGCGCCATCCCCACCCTGTCCGGCAAGGCGCGCGGCAAGGCGATCCTGCCCCTGGACGAGTTCCGCATCGCCGGCGACGGGATCGAAGTGCTGTCGGGCGGCGTGCTGCTGGACCGCTGGTTCGACACGGTCGCTGCGGTGGAGAGGCGCCCCGAGCGCATCCCCACCTGGACGGACGGCTTCGGTGTCCGCGAGGTGCAGTGGTTCGTCCGGGGAAAAGGCGAGGTGACGGTCGAGTACGTCGGGAAGAAGAGCCGCGACAAGGCCGTGACGGCGAAGCTGTCGAGCGAGTAGCGGCCGGCGGCGCGACACCGGCCGGCGGGCGGCGCTCGCCGTGCGGGCTGCCGCGCTAACCGCAGCGGGCGGTCCGTCACTTGAAGAGCGATTTCACCTCGCCGAAGCGCAGCCTCTCGCCGACGATGACCTGCTCGATGACGATCAGGTCGCCGACGCTGTGAGCCGCGCCGAGATCCTGGTTGGTGCTGTTGCGCACGTCCACGTCCACGAAATCCACAGGACTGATCCCCACAGCCAGGGCCGTGAAGTTGCAGATGCCGATCACGCCGTTGGCCGTGCGGCCCTCGTGGAGCAGGGCGCCGGTGAAGTGGATCGCGTCCGTGCCGGGCGTGGTGTAGTCCCAGAAGAAGTACTCCAGCCCCGACGACGCGAACCAGTCGCCGGGCGCGATCCCGTCGAGGCGCACGATCGCCGGGTCGAAGTCCAGGGCGATCTCGACGCCTTGCACATCCAGGAAATCCGCGTCGAGATGCACGTAGACCGAGAACGTGGCGGTCGCCGGCACCGCGACGTGCGGCACCATGGTGACGGTCTGCGCGGCGATCGGAACGGCGCACATCACGATGGCGGAAACCCACAAGCAAGACAGGTGGCGATGACGTGAGAGCGTCATTACGTCCTTCCTTCCACCGGGACCAGGGCCGACCCGGCTTCAATGTCGTGGGCGATTTCGGATCAGATGTGGACTTCGATTATGACACAACCTTATCAGACCCGCCAGTTTTTTCCAATCCGTGCTCGAAATCATCGATATTCTAGGGATTTGAGCACAATGATAAAAGATGGTGCATTGACATTATAAAAATCATATGTCAGTATCGGCGCACTCGCCCGATATCCGGGAGCCCCATCCAGAGGATGGGCATAGTCAAAAACATCTTCTGTTATTGCCTCCAGCCAAACTCGCCCACCTGATCGGCAATCCGCCGTCCGTCCCGCGATGCGGGCGCTCGAGGACGGTCTTTGCAATAGCCCGAACCGATACTTCGGTGGCGTACCGCGTATCGCCGCCCGCAGGTCCATTCCAATCAGGGGGGATTCCATACACAGAAAGTGTGCAGGTTTGATCTTGACGCTGGCCGTGCTGGCGGCGGGCTTCGCCGCGGCGGCCACGCTCGAGGTCTCGCAGCCGATCCAGATGACCGAATGATGCTAATGAAGTAGAGACGATCGGGGGATCCCGGCCGCGCGCCGGGGCCTCCTCCCCGCCGGCGGGGACGGACCCTCGCCAAGCACCTCGACGGATCTCCCAAGTCCATCCGGAGGGAATCACATGAGAAACAGCTTCTTGAGGGTCCTGCTGCTGCTTGTCTTCGCGACGAGCGCCTGGGCCGACACGCATACCGTCATGCCCGGCGAGAGCATCCAGGCCGCGATCGACGCGGCCGATCCGAGCGATGAGATCAACGTCCAAGCCGGCGTCTACTACGGGACCATAACAGTCAACAAGAGCGTCAGCGTCACGGGAGCGGGCACGGCGACTTACGACGGCGCCGGCGACTGGACGGGCGGCACCCTGATCACCCGCGACCCCAACGTGGGCGGACAGGCGACGAACCAGGTTGTTCACGTGACTGCGGCCGACGTCACCCTGAGCGCACTCACCGTCGACGGCAGATACGGCTTCGACCAGGGGACGGGGCAGACCTCCAACTACGGCATCATGGTCGAGGGCGTTCCCGGCGTGACGCTCACTGGCCTGCATGTGCTCGATTCCACCAACAACGGCATCGAGCTCAATAATGCCGACGACGCCGCCCTCACCGACGTGCTGTGCGAGAGGACGGCGTTCGCTCCCGGGTACTACACGAGCTTCCAGTACGGGCTGCGTTGCGTGGACTCGGATAACCTGGACGTGGACGGCTTCACCGCAGTGAACGTGTGGCGGGGCGTCGTGGTCTTCCAGGGATACAACAGCGGCGTTCTCGAGGACATGTCCGTGACCGGGAACGGCGATGCGGACGGATACGGAGTCGGGTTCTACACCTCCCCCGAACCCGGATGGTGGCAGCCGGCCTTCGGCGACTACGAAGGGGACCTGACTTTCACCTTCGCAGGATCCCATCTATTCACAAGCGTAGACTACGGGGTCTACGTCAGCGACGAACTCCTCGACAAGGACATCACTCTGAACGTCGATCCGGCGGCTGTCTTCGACTTTCTCGGCGTCACGGCCAACGGCGGGTGGCGTCTGGGATCCGGCAGCGTACCCGGCCTCGACACCGTCATGTCCGACATGGGCCTGACCCACAAGACGTCGGGACCGCCGGACCTCTACGACTACGCGCCGACCACGGTCTGGGTGGACGACGACTATTGCGACGGCTGCGCGAACGACGGCCACGTCTGGGGCTACGACGCATACGACAACATCCAGGACGGTGTGGATGCGGTCTCCGGCAGCACGGTCTACGTCGCCGCCGGCAACTACGTCGAGGCGATCCTGATCGAGGATCCCGTCACCCTGCTCGGCGCCACCGCCGGCGTGAACAAGAACGGATATTCCGTGCCTGCGGGCTACGACTGGGATCCGGCCGTCGAGACGATCATCACGCATCCCGACCCCGCAGGCGGTTACACGGCCATCGTGGACATCCACGACACCGACGATGTGACCTTCGACGGCTTCGTAGTCGGCGAGATCGCCGCGGTGGGCAATCTCAACACGTCGCTCGTTCGCGTCTACGCCCACACGCGGGAGATCACCAACATCCAGGTCATCAACTGCGTGATCGGGCCCAACACCAACTACGCGGCCCAGGACGGCGCCCAGGGACGCATGGGCCTGTACCTCGTCAACCACCCCTACGACGACAACGGCATCGTCAACAGCACGATCGCGCACAACAAGCTCTTCGACTGCAAGGGCAACGGCGACAACTTGTTCCTCTGGACCTCCTATTACGCCTATCTCGCACCCGGTCCGGCGGACATGACGGGTACCGTCATCGACGACAACGAGATCTACGGTTCCCACCGCAGCGGCATCGAGACCGCCGGCGGCTTCGCGAACCTGACGATCAGCAACAACGTGATCTACGGCAACAGCCAGCTGCCGGGCGACGATCCGGACTTCCTGAAGTACGGGCACGGCATCCAGCTGATCCGGGGCAGCTCGGACAAGGTCTCCGACCCGTTGACCGCCTACGGACCCGTCGATCTTCTGATCATCGGCAACGAGATCTACGGGAACAGCAAATGCGGCGTCTACATGGGACCCAAGAACGAATCGATCACCTTCACGGACAACGTCATCCACGACAACGGGTGGAACGGCGTGATGGTGGACCTGGTCGGCAACTACTGGAACCCGACGTTCGAGAGCCCGCCATACAGCGAGCAGTACGCCTGCTACGACTGCTCCGAGGACATCTCGGGTTCCGGCAACGAGATCTACGACAACGGCACGTCCGGCAACTCCATCGCCGACTTCGGTGTGGCGGTCAACCGC
>JAHIYU010000114.1 GCA_018814885.1 bacterium
CCGATCTATGCCCAGAGCACGCCGTTGCTGGCGCGGTGTAGGTCGACGACGCGCTCGCCGGCAAAGTGCTGCGTTATCTCACCGCGATCGATGTCGAGGGACACCAGCGCCCCGTCAGCGCCGCGCACCCACAGCTCGCCTTCGTGGAAGGTGGCCTCCGCTGGAACGTCGCCGAGCCTCACGTCGCCGCTGCAGCGGTAGCTGGGCGCGCCCGGGGGTGGGCCGCTCGCCGGCATGAGCGGCGGCATGACCGGTGCCTGGCTACAGGCCGCCACGGCGAGCGCGCTCGCGAGATCACCGTCTTCGGCACCACGAATCCCATGCTCGAGATGCGCCGGCTGGAGATGGGGAGGGGCCGGTACCTCCCGGCCGACACCCGGGACGCCCCGGTCTGCGTGCTGGGCGCCAAGGTGGCCCGCGAGCTGTTCGCCGGCGCCAACCCGCTGGGCGAGACCGTGCGGCTGGGCGAGTTCCGCTTCCGGGTGATCGGCGTGCTCGCGCCGCGCGGCGCCTCGGTCGGCTTCGACCTGGACGAGGTCGTGCACCTGCCGGTGGACACCGCGCTGCGGCTCTTCAACCGGACCAGCCTGTTCCGCGTGCTGATGGAGGTGCGCAATCCGCGCGACATGGAAGCCGCCAGGGCGGCGGCGCTGGCCGTGCTGACGGAGCGTCACGGCGTCGAGGACGTGACCCTGATCACCCAGGACGCCGTGCTCGCGTCCTTCAACCAGATCTTCAGGGTGCTGACGCTGACCCTGGCCGGCATCGCGGCCGTCTCGCTGGCCGTGGCGGGTATCGGCATCATGAACGTGATGCTGGTCTCGGTCTCCGAGCGCACGCCCGAGGTGGGCCTGCTCAAGGCGCTCGGCGCCCAGCGCGGCCAGATCGTGACGCTGTTCCTGGCCGAAGCGGCACTGATCTCGACCGCGGGAGGCCTGCTGGGACTGTGCGCGGGTTGGGGCGCGAGCCGTCTGCTGCAGGCGGTCGTGCCGGAACTGCCGGCCTCGCCGCCGGCCTGGGCCGTGGCATCGGCGCTGGCCGTCTCGGTCTCGGTCGGGTTGCTGTTCGGCGGGCTGCCCGCGCGCCGGGCGGCGGGACTGGATCCGGTGAACGCGCTCATGCGCCGGAGAGCGTGAGGAGGTGGCGGCATGATCCTCGAGGACGTGATGGTCCAGGCGGCGCGCGCCGTCTCCCGTCACCGGCTGCGCTCGCTGCTGACGACGCTGGGCATCGTGATCGGCGTCGCCTCGGTCATCCTCCTCACCTCGATCGGCGAGGGGGCGCGCCAGCACATCGTGTCCGAGTTCACCCAGTTCGGCACGAACCTGGTGTCCATCAACCCGGGCCACTCGGAAACCTCCGGCATGCCCGGCCTGGGCGGCACCGTCCACGAGCTGACCCTGGCGGACATGGAGGCGCTGCTGCGCCTGCGCGGCGTGGCGAAGGCGGTGCCGGTGACCATGGGCACCGCCCCGGTGGAGTACGGCGAGCTGATGCGCAACACCTTCATCTACGGCAGCACGTCCGACGGACCGGAGGTGTGGAGCATGGGCGTGCGCCAGGGCCGCTTCCTGCCGGCGGGCGACCTGCGCCGCGGCTCGCCCGTGGCCGTGCTGGGCCCCACGCTGAAGCGCGAGCTGTTCGGCGAGGCCAACGCCCTCGGCGAGCACGTGCGCATCGCCGGGCAGAGGTTCCGGGTGATCGGGGTCATGGCGCCGCAGGGCCAGTTTCTGGGCTTCGACATCGACGACGCGGCCTACGTCCCCGTGGCGCTGTCGATGCCGCTCTTCAACCGCGACGACCTGCAGGAGATCGATCTGCTGATCGCCAACACCTCGCTGATCGACGCGGTGGCCGAGAGCATGCGCGAGCTGCTGATCGACCGCCACCACGGCGAGGAGGACTTCACCATCACCACGCAGACGGGCATGCTGGAGAGCTTCGGCCGCATCATCGACGTCGTCAGCGGCTCGGTGGGAGGCATCGGCGCCATCTCGCTGCTGGTGGGCGCCATCGGCATCCTGACCATGATGTGGATCACGGTGAACGAGCGCACCGCCGAGATCGGCCTGGCCAAGGCCATCGGCGCCACGCCCCGGCAGATCCTGGCCCTGTATCTGGCCGAGGCGGCGATGCTCTCGGGCGCGGGCGGTATTCTGGGGCTGCTGGCCGGGTTCGGGGCCTCGCGGCTGCTGCATGCGGCGGTCCCCGGCTTGCCGGTGCATACGCCGCCGCTCTACGTGGCGCTGGCCCTGGCGGTGAGCGTGCTGGTGGGGTTGGTCAGCGGGCTGCTGCCGGCGCGGCGGGCGGCGCGGCTGGATCCGGTGGTGGCGCTGGGGGCGGAGTAGGGCGCGATCGACGGCGCGTTCGGGTCAGGCGTCGCCCGGATACCACAAACGTCCGGCGCCTCGCCGTCCTCTGCCGCTAACGTACGTGCCGGACGGCGCCAGCGATCCTTTCCCACTCTGCGACGCCAGCGACTCCGCATGAACGACGCGAAGATACCCGGCGAGAGCGCCGAGGGGCGACGGGCAGCGGCGGAACCGGACGAGCCGGGGATGCTGCCGGTAGCCGCTCGTCTTGCCCCGCAGCACGGCCTGGGCCAGCAGCCCTTCCCGCCACAAGGCGACCAGACCGCGCGGATCGAGGTATTTCGGATGCAGGGTCCAGATCGCATTATTGGCGCCCGTTCCTTCAATAGCCCGAAGAAAGCCAGACAGCCAATGCAGACATGACCGCACAGAGCGGCGAGTAGACGAGCGTGTAGTTCCGTGAAAACCCGGTGCCGCGAACACGCCTGAAGAAACCGCAATACCGGAAGTCACCGCCCGCCCGCCTGCCAATGTGAAGGCAGACGGTCATATATCTACCTCGCAGATACGCCCACATATTATTACCCGGATAATATTGACAAACCCGTCATTCCCGGGTATAATTCGCATCTCCAGACCAAAATCCAAGGAAAACGGATGAACACGAATGAACTCTACACGGCCTTCGCGGGAACCGAGCGGGTTGCCCAAGGCGATCGGGCCCAGGTCGCTCTGGCGGTCAAGATCCTTGCTGAGGCGAAGGAACCCCGAGCGGTCCTTGTTTTTGCCGACCCGACCGGCGAGCAGGTGGATCTGGATCTGCGCGGCAGCGTCGACGACGTGTCGGCCCGTCATGCGGCCACGAGCACCGAGTCCCCGGGGGCCGACCCGGCGCGGCGCCCGCCGGGACGCCCCAGACTGGGCGTCGTAGGTCGCGAGGTCACCCTTCTGCCGCGCCATTGGGAGTGGCTGAATGCACAACCCGGCGGGGCCTCGGTCACCCTGCGCAAGCTCGTGGAGCAGGCGCGCAGCGGCAAACGGGACCAGGACCGGATTCGGCGATCCCGGGAAGCAGCCTATCGTTTCATGTCGGCCATCGCCGGTAACGAACCCGGCTTCGAGGACGCGTGCCGGGCCCTGTTCGCCGGTGACCGGAAATCCTATGCCGCCCGAACACGAGACTGGCCGGTGGATGTGCGCGATTACGCCCGCATGCTCGCAACGGAGGCGTTCGACCCGGGATGATCGCCGGCCCGCGGGCCCCCGGAATCCGCGTCTTGCGCAACACTTTTGCGACGATTATGCCGGATGATGGACATCGAAAGGCCTCATTCGCCCGTACCATCGTTCCTGACTCGGGCGTTCGCCCCGTAACGAGAAAGGTCCTCCCATGAAGCTGCGCTTTGTCCCGGTCGCCATTCTCGGCGCGATGCTCGCCGTCACGAACTGGGTTGCGGCCGCGCCCACGGATCTTGACGTCTCTCGCGCGATCGCCCGCGCGCATCTGGAGCGCATCGGCGCGACGGGGCGCGCGATCGGCCGGCAAGCCGACGTCGTGGAGGGGGAGTGCACCCTGGCCCGGATCTTCGCGCTGGAGCCGACCGGCTACGTGGTCGTCGCGGCCGATACCGACCTGCCGCCGGTGATCGCCTACGCGCTCGAATCCCCCTACCCGGACAGCGCACAGGCGGACAACCCGCTGCTGCGGTTGCTGACTGCGGATCTTAAAGCGCGGATCGCGGCCCGCGAGCGGATCGATGCCGCGACCCTCGCCGACTGGAGCGCCGAGTGGGACGACCTGCGCACCGGCTCGCCCGTTGCGGCCCGCTTCGAGCAATGGCCACCCGCCGGGTCGACGCCCACCGGCGGCTGGCTGCGGTCGAACTGGACGCAGGGCGCGCCCTACAACACGCTCTGCCCGCAGGACCGCGCGTCCGGCGGCGCCCGCAGCGTGGCCGGCTGCCCGGCCGTCGCCATGGGGATGATCCTGAACTACCACGAGTCGACCCGAGGCATGAAGTTCGATGACGGCGACCGTTACTGGCACAACTTCGCCGGCAACGCCTACTGGATTCCCGACGCGGCCGCGGAGTACGACTTTCCGGATTTCGTCACGCTCAACGGGTATCTGACGACGCTGACCGGGCACTGGACCGCGGGCGTGCCCCCGACCGGCACCGACATGGCGGCGCTGGTGTTCGCGTGCGGCGTGGCGGCGCATCAGGTCTACTCCGCCAGCGTATCGGGTACGTACGGTGTCGACCAGGCGTACGCCGCATACCAGCGCTTCGGCTTCGCCGAGTGCCGGCTGCTCCTCGCCGACGCCCCCGATCTCTTCACCGCACTCGCCGCCGAGATGCAGGACGCGAACCCGACCCACCTCGCCGTGGTCGATCCCGGCTGGACGATGGGCCACAACGTCGTCGTCGACGGCTACAACAGCGACGACTATTACCACCTGAACTTCGGCTGGGGCGGTTCCTACAACGGCTGGTACCTGCTGCCCGAGGAGGTTCCCTACGGCCTGACGGTCATCGAGGGCTTGATCCTGGACGTCACCCCCGGCGCGACCGCGGTCGAGGAGGACGCGGCGCCCTCGGCGACCACCTTCGCGCCGCGCCTCGCCGCCCACCCGAATCCGTTCAACCCGCGGACCGTGATCGCGTTCACGGCGCCGGCCGCCGGTCGCGCGCGGCTGACGATCCACGACCTCGCCGGCCGCCGGGTCGCCGTCCTGCTGGACGGAACCGTGGGGACCGGCCGGCAGACGGCGGGCTGGACGCCGCACGACCAGCCCAGCGGGGTCTACCTGGCGCGCCTGGAGATCGGGGGTACGGTGGTTTCGACGCGGGTCGTACTCGCGAAGTAGGGCGCGCCGGTCAACCCACCCTTCACGACAGGACTTCGCCTCCTACGCCCGGCTGGTCAAGTGCGCCAAGGAGTCGGCCGGCAAGCGGACCGGCGGCGGGGGCGGCAAGATCGGAAATGCCCACCTGAAGTGGGCGTTCTCCGAGGCGGCGGTCCTGTTCCTGCGCAACAACCCCGAAGGCATGAAGTTCAAGAAGCGCCTGGAGAAGAAGCACGGCAAGGCGAAGTCCCTGTCGATCCTCGCCCACAAGCTCGGTCGCGCCGTCTACTACATGCTCAAGCGCGACCAGGTGTTCGAATGGCGAAGTTCCTGAGGGCCCGAACGGGAGGGAGCGGTTCAGCCAAACGTCTAACTGGAGCCGCAACGGCAGGGCCATCGGTGTGCCGACCGATGCCGTCAATACGCATGTGGCAGCGACCACGCAGCGGCACCGGGATCGAGGCCAAGGCAGCCCGCGCTTTTGATTGGAGGACCGCTCCGCTCCCCGACAAGGACATGATCCGAGATCCGCTGTCCTGCACCTCACCCGAGCCCGACGACTAACTGGAGGACGAGATGCACGTTCAACCCGACGTTTGACTGGGTCGGTACGAGGGCACCGATGTGTTTCCAGGTCGCGAGGTCCAGGCCTCGCCGGCTCATCCGGGATGAGCCGTGAACCTCGATAGGTGTCTGGTGCA
>JAHIYU010000115.1 GCA_018814885.1 bacterium
CAACGAGGTCCGGGTGTCGCTCACTTCCGCGCGTACTGCTTCCGACACTCGCTGACCGGCAGGGGCGGCGGCCGCGGCCGCCGCCGTCATCATGCCGACTCCGAGAGCGAGCGCAATCGTAGTCCGTTTCATTTTATCAGGATCATCCGCCTCGACTGTTGGGTGTTCAGAGCGTTCAGCTCGTAGAAATACACGCCGCTGGCGGCCTGCTGGCCGTCGGTGGCGCGGCCGTCCCAGACGGCCTCGTGGCGACCGGCGGGGAGATCGCTCCAGGTGAATGTCGCCATAGTCCTGCCGGCAACGTCGAATATCCGTACGTCAGCGGTACCCGGCTCGTCAAGCCTGAAGACGATGGTGGTGCGGGGATTGAAAGGATTGGGGTAGTTGCCGACGAGGTGGGCGGAGATCCGCGGGGCCCCTTCCGCCCCGGTGGCGCCGCAGTCGGCGGGCAGGGCGCCGACCAGGGCGCCGGCACAGCCGGTGGCGCAGGTGCTGCCCGTCTGCAGGAGATAGTCGCCGGCGCCGCAGAACAGGGGATCGTCGGAGAAGTTGCCGCCGCCGTCGATGCCGCAGACCGCGTCGCCGCTGTCGTTGCCGTAGACGTCGCAGCAGGAGACCGTTGGCGTCGCTCCGTCGCAGTAGATCCCGTGACCGTTGGTGTTGAAGGCGATGATGCACTTCTCCAGCGCGGGCGCGCTGCCGAACATGGCGTACACGCCGCCACCCAGGCCGCCGGATACGCTGCCTTCGTTGCCGGCGATGGT
Organism: bacterium; assembly: GCA_018814885.1. Lineage (NCBI taxonomy): Bacteria > bacterium. The sequence goes on from JAHIYU010000115.1 coordinate 765, forward strand.
GCAGTTGCGCAGCGTCGGCGCGGGAGTGAACATGGTGTGGACGCCCGCGGCGTCGGACAGCGGGTCGACACACTGGTTGTCGGCGATGATGCAGCCCTCGATCAGGGGATCGGAGGAGTCGACCGCCACACCGCCGCCGTAGATGTAGTCGTGTTCCAGGGTATTGCCGGTGATGGTGCAGCCCGACATGGTCCCCCCCGCACCGAGCTGATAGGCCACGCCGCCGCCGTTGCCCCGCGTGGAGTTGCCGCTGATGTCGCACCGGACGAGCGTCGGTGCGGAATCGCCGATGAAGAGGCCGCCGCCCTGGCCCCAGTCGGCGTTGATCACGTTGTTCGTGATCGTGCAGCCGCTCAGATAGGCATCGCTGCCGGTGCGGATGAAGACGCCGGCGCCGCTGGGCGCCTGGTTGGCGTCGATCGTGCAATCGATGACCCAGGGACTGCTGTTCTCCTCGATGGCCAGCCCGCCGCCCTGCTTGGCCTCGTTGGCGACGCAATCGACGCGGATCAGGGTGGGGCTCGCCTCGTTGTAGCAGATGACGCCGCCGTCGGTGCAGAGGGTGACGAGCACGTCGGCGATCACCACGTCGCGCCCGACGTGGCGCAGCAGGATGCCGGCGCCGTACGCCGCGGCGAAGGCGTTGCGGACCTGCAGGTTCTCGATGCGGCAGTCCGCCACGTTTTCCACGAAGATGCCGCGCCCGAGGCCCTGGGCGTCGATGATCGTGGCGCCGGAGCCGGCGCCGCGCAGGGTGACCCCCGATTTCATGATCACGCAGGCCGGCGCCGTACCGGGACCTTCGGTCTCGTGGGTGCAGTCGTAGTAGGTGTCGGCGGCGACCTCCACGACATCGCCCGCGGCGGCGGCCTGGACGGCGTCGTGGATCTCGTCGAAATCGCCGGGGACGTTGATCACGTCGGCAGAAGCGGACGCGACGGCCAGGACCGTCAACAGCAGGACGCAGAGGCTCACAGCCCTCGACATGAGGTAATCCTCCCATGTATGGATTCTGGGCCGGCACGCGGCCGGGGCGGGGGGTCGTTTGGTCAGGGGATTATAGCACAAACGACTGGTCCGTGACCATGCTCATGAAAACCCTTGTTTGAGTATAATGAATCTCTCCTTCCGGTTCCATCGGGAATGTAAATGATGTATAATATACGGGACGCCGGTCGCCCACCTGCTCGGCGCCATACAATCATCTGGATCATGATGGACCCCCCGCCCCATCACCGACCGTCGCCCTGGAGGCCATGATGCGTTTGCGCCCGGGAATCACATTCACGCTCATCCTGCTCGCCGCAACGACCGCCCTGGGATATCTGCCGTCCCGGACCGCATTACTGGACCAGCCGGGCAACGCGCTCGACGCCGAGGTCAAGATCCTCCAGGAAGGCCGTGATCTGGTGATCCTGCAGATGGACCTCAACCGTCTCGCGACGGAGCGCGTCGAGATCGGGGGACGCGACTTCAGCCGGCTCGTCATTTCCGGCGCCGCCGATCAGGGCACGCAGGGGCGTCCGGCCCTGCCAGCGATCAGCCGCCTGCTCCAGGTGCCCGACGGTCTCGGCGTCGCGATACGCGTCGTGGACATGGAAACGCGCGTATATGACACCGACCCGCTCGCGCCCGTGCCGCCGCGGGACGGCGAAGCCATCCAGGTGGACGAGGCCTACTACAAGCAGGACCTCTCGCACCTGCAGCCCACCGCCGAGATCGGCGCGCCGGGCGTCATGCGCGACCTGCGCGTCACCCCGGTCGTGTTCCACCCGGTGCAGTACGACCCTGCCGCCGGCAAGCTGACCGTCGCCGTGCGCATGATCGTGGAGATCGCCTTCGCAACCGACGGCGCGGGCGCCGACGTGCCGGCTCCTAAGCGCAGTTCGACCAGAACGGAATCGTTCGTCCGCTTCTACGAAACCAACGTCCTCAACTTCGACGATCCCGGCAAGAGCCTGCCCGTCGAGCTCGGCACCTATCTGTTGATCTGCCGCGACGACGCCACGGTCCTCTCCCACGTGACGCCGCTGCTCGACTGGCGCCGGCGCCAGGGTTACAACGTCCTGCTGGCCACCACGGCCGTGACCGGCACGACGACCACCTCCATCAAGGACTACATCCAGTACGCCTACGACCACGAGAAGCCCACGCTGGAGTTCGTGACCCTGGTCGGCGACATCGGCGGCAGCTACGGCATCCCGACGTACACCGAGACCGAAAGCGGCTACAGCGGCCGGGGCGATCATTACTACACGATGCTGGCGGGCGCCGACATCCTGCCGGACGTCCATCTCGCGCGCCTGTCCTTCGACGACGACAACCTGGACAACCTGCAGCAGGTCGTGAACAAGATCGTGAACTACGAGACCGTCCCGCCCACCGGCGCGGACCCGGGCTGGTTCACGCGCGGCAGCCTGGTCGGCGATCCCAGCTCCTCCGGCATCACCACGATCTACGTCAACCAGTGGGTGCGCGACCAGCTGCTCGCCCACCGGTACACGGAGATCGACTCCCTCTGGAACCCCAGCTGGTCGACCATGACGGCCAACTACAACAAGGGCGCCTCGCTCATGACCTACCGCGGCTGGCTGGGCATGAGCGGCATGCAGGCCAGCTACATCAACAACCTGACCAACGGCGGCGAGCTGAGCTTCGCCGTGGTGATGACCTGCGACACGGGCTCCATCGAGGACGACATGTGCCGGTCGGAGGCCTTCCTGCGCGCCCCCAACGGCGGCGGCGTTGCCAGCATCGGCACCGCGACTATCGGCACCCACACCCGCTACAACAACTGCATGTTCACCGGGGTGATCGACGGGGTCTACAACAGCGGCGACTTCCGGGTCGGCCCGGCTTCGACCAGGGGCAAGCTCGCCATGTACAGCAACTACTACCTGGCGGAGCCGCAGCGCACAGAGATCTGGATGGTCTGGAACAACCTGATCGGCGATGCCGCGACCGAGATCTGGACGGGCTTCCCCGGCGAGTTCTCCGTCACCTACGACACGACCATGGACCTCGGCGCCAACTCCGTGTTCGCCGTGGTGACCGACACGGGCAGCGGCCTGCCGGTCGCCGGCGCACGCGTCAACCTCTACAAGAGCGGCGAAGTACGTCTCTCCGCGACGACCGACGCCCTGGGACGGGTCAATCTGCCCATGTCGGGCTACACGGCCGGCGACCTGTTGATCACCGCCGTCAAGCACAACTACATCCCGCACCGCGGCACCATCGTGATCGGCGCGCCGACGGATCTCGTCGCGCTGGGGGCCTTCATCATCGACGACGCCGTCTGGGGCAACAGCGACGGGCTGCTCAATCCAGGCGAGCACGTGCAGGTCGCCGTCCAGCTGCACAACCACGGCTCGGTCACGGCCACGAGTGTCACCGCGACGATCAGCAGCAGCGATCCCTGGGTCACCATCGACGTGCCCGGCACCGGCTTCGGCGACATCGGTCCCGGCACCGACGACTGGGGCGACACCGCTTTCGAGATATCCTTGTCCCAGGACGCGCCCGCCGAGCACTTCGCCCAGATCGACCTGGCGGTGGCCAGCGGCGGCGAGACCTGGCATTCCCTGCTGGAGATCGAGATCACCGGCGGCTCCTTCCTGTATCTCGGCCGCACATACGGGGGCGCCGGCGGCGACCTGGATCCCGGCGAGACCGGCTCCCTCTCGGTGAACCTGCGCAACATAGGCAACGCCGCCATCACGGGCGCGACGGCCCACCTGATCAGCGGCAGCCCCTGGATCTCGTTCGGCGACGCCGACGGCACCTACGGCCCGATGGCGATCAACGCCGTCTCCGAGAACACGGCCGACCCGTTCGAGATCACGGTCTCGTCCGACTGCTTCCTGGGCCACCTGGCGACCTTCAGCGTCGCGCTCGAGACCGACGCGGGCGCGCGCGACACGATCGAGTTCCAGGCCCAGGTGGGCACCGCCTCCTCGGCGGATCCGGTCGGTCCGGACATATACGGCTATTACGCCTTCGACGACACCGACACGGGGTACGCCTACGCGCCGGTCTACGATTGGGTCGAGATAGACCCGACCCTCGGCGGCTCGGGCGCGGATCTGGGCCTGAGCGATTTCGGCTGGGAACAGGACGACACGGCGACCCTGGTCCTCCCCTTCGACTTCGTCTTCTACGGGGAGACGTTCGACCGCATCTCCATCTGCTCCAACGGCTGGCTCTCCATGGGCACCACCTCCCTGGTGACCTACCGCAACTGGTCGCTGCCCACGGCCGGGGCCCTCGACGGCATGATCTGCGGTTTCTGGGACAACCTCTACGACGCCGGCGCCGGCGGCGTGTTCTGGTGGCACGACACGGGCGAGAACCGCCTGATCGTGGAGTGGAGCCGCATGCGCAACGACGAGGGCGGCTCCGACGAGACCTTCCAGATCATCCTCTACGACCCCGCGGTCCACCAGACCGACACCGGCGACGGCGTCATCGAGATGATGTACAGCGCCGTCTCCCAGGTCGACGCCACCAACGGCTACGCCACCGTCGGGCTGCAGAACCTCGACCATACGGACGGCCTGCTCTACACCTACTGGAACCAGTACCCCGCCGCGGCGGCCCCCCTGGCGACGGGCCGCGCGCTGCGCTACCAGGCCTTCGCCGCCGTACCGACCGGACGGCTCGAGGGCGAGGTGACCAACGCGTCGGGCGGCGGAACGCCGGTCAAGGACGCGGAGATCGTGGTCCTGGGCGGCGGCCGCACCTTCCTCTCCTCGGCCGCGGGCAGCTACGCGGGCAACGTGCCGCCCGGCACTTTCGACATCGTCGCGATCCATCCGAGCTTCGCGCCCGACACGACCCGCAACGTGGTGATCGTCGAGGACGCCACGACGATCGTCGACTTCTCGCTGGTCGACATCGCCGGTCCCGATTTCAACGACACCACGGTCCTGACGGGAACGTCCGACACCGGCGGCCCGTACACAGTCGCGTCCACGGTCACCGATTACACGGGATTGGCCGGCGTCGACTTCTACTACCTGACCTCGGCCGGCGGCGGCCTGACCAAGCTGACGCCCACCGACCTGGGCGGCGGCGTGTATCAGGCCCAGATCCCGGGCCAGCCTCTCGACACCCGCGTCAGGTACTTCTTCACGGCCACAGACGTGCTCGGGCAGTTCACCACCGAGCCGGCGGGAGGCCTGGAGAACTCGTACGACTTCTGGGTGGACGACTCCTTCTACTACGGAGCCGACATGGAGACGGCCGACGGCTGGACCGCCGGCGGCGCCGGCGACACCGCCTACGCCGGCATCTGGACCCGCGTCGATCCCATCGGCGTATGGGAAGGAGAGGTGCCGGTCACGCCGGAGGACGATCACACGCCGCCCGACGGCGTCCTGTGCTGGGTCACCGGCAACGCCGAGACCGGCCAGCAAGGCGTGGACGATGTCGACGGCGGCGCCACCACCCTGCTGAGCCCGGTCTTCGATCTCGAAGGCTACAGCGGCCTGACCTTCAGCTACTGGCGCTGGTACAGCAACGACACCGGCAACAACCCCGGCGAGGACGAGTGGGTCGTGCAGGTCAATGACGGTTCCGGCTGGACGGACATCGAGCGCACCCCGACCAGCGAACGCAGCTGGCTCCAGATCACCTACCCGCTGGCCGGCTTCGCGTCGGCGACCGCCACGGTGCAGTTCCGCTTCGTCGCGACCGACGGCGGCGCCGGCGGCTCGGTGGTCGAGGCCGGCGTCGACGACTTCCTGCTCTACAACGACCTGACGCAGGTGGACGAGGAGGATCCGCTGGTCACCGTGACCGGCCCCCTGCCCGGCTCGGCCTACAGCGGCGGCCTTTTACCCGCTGTCGCGTGGGACTCGGCGGACAACGTCGGCGTGACCTCGACCTTCATCTACTACTCGGCCGACGGCGGCGTCACGTGGCCGTATCTGGTCGCCGACGGCGCGCTCACCTCGCCGCACGACCCCGCGTGGACCGGAGTGCCCGACAGCGACGAGGCCCTGATCAAGGTCGTCTGCTTCGACGCGGTCCTGAACGTGGACGCCGACGCCATGGACGGCACCTTCACCCTGGACGCGACCACTGGCGCGGGCGGCGGCGCCCTGCCGCCGCGCGCCGTCCTCTCGCAGAATCACCCCAACCCCTTCAACCCGGCCACGGAGATCCGTTTCGCCCTACCGTCGCAGCAGCCGATCACCCTGAAGGTGTACGACGTCGCGGGACGAGAGGTGGCGACGCTGGCCGCCGGCCTGCACGAAGCCGGCACCCACGCCTTCATCTGGCGCGGCGAGAACGACGACGGAGCGCGTGTTGCATCCGGACTGTACTTCTACCGGCTGATGACGGAGGATGGGCCGGAGACCCGCAAGATGATGCTACTCAAGTGACATGCGGCGGGGCGTGGTTTCCCCGGAACTGCGCGACTGCGTCAACCACGCCCCGCCGACTGTCGACCGGATCGGCGAAATGATCGAGAAGGCCATGATCAGACTGCTGCTTCTAGCCGCCGTGCTCGCCTGTATGGCGGGCTGTGGACAAGAGGATGTCGCTCGCGTGCGCGGTGGCGTCTCGATAGCCGACGCGGACGCCGCGGCCGGGCCCGTCTTCGACGCCCAGATCGTCCTGTGCCGACGGGTCGGGAGCAAGACCGGCAAGCGCCTGGACATCGGCGAAAGCTTCGCGGAAGGTTACGAGACGAGGGACCGCTACATTCACGCGTTCGTCGATTTCACCGGCGCGCGGGCCGGCGTGCATCAGGTGCACCTGGTCTGGATCAGGCCGGGAGGCAAGGAACTGTTCCGGATGTTCGCCGAGGTCCGCGTCACCCCCGCGCCCGACGGGTACGTCACGGAGATCGCCTGGCTCAATGCGGAGGACCTCCATTACCGCCAGGACGAGGAACCCGTCGCCGGCGCGACCGCCGACTTCAGTCTGCACTCCAGGCTCAACGTGGCACCGGAGAAGGGGCGCGACGCCGGTGCGTACGCCCTGCGGGTCTACTGGAACCGGGAGCTGCTGGCTGAAAGGTCCTTCCTTTTCCATTCAATGGACGGCTAGTCCGCCACCGGATATGAGCAGCAGGAACGGGAGCATCACTCTTTCATGAACTGCAAGATCAGAGTGTGCCAGGTCATCAACCGTTTCATGGTCGGCGGCGCGGAGACTGTGGCGCTCGATCTCTCCCGCAAGCTAGACCCGGGCCGATATGAGGTCAGGGTGCTAGCACCGCTCGCACCGATCCAGAGCTCGGGTCATGCCGACATGGAACAGCGCTTCCTCGACGCCGGGATCGCCACCGATAATCTCGCCATCACGTCTTTCCACAATCCCCTGTCCATACTTCGCTTGTACCTCTATTTCCGCAGAGGCCGCTTCGACATCGTTCACGGCCACAACAGGCTCTCCGACGCCTGGGCCGTCGAGATCGGCGCCCTGGCCGGGATCCCCCACCGATTCTGGACACGTCATCTCGTCTACCAGGACATGACCGCGGCCCTGATCCGGCGTTACTCCCGTTTGTCCCGCAAGGCGGACCTCGTTTTCGCCGTCTCCGACGCCGTGCGCGAGAACTGCATCGAGGTCGAGAGGATAGCGCCGGAGAAAGTCGTCACTCTTGTCAACGGCATCGACACGGAGAGATACTGCCCGATCCCCGCAGAGGTGATTGGCAAAAAGCGCCGCGAACTCGGCGTGACCGCGGATGAGCATCTTCTCCTTTACGTGGCGCGCATGAACGAGCAGAAAGCGCCGGAGGGATTCGTACGTCTGATATGGAGATTGCGCGAGATGGGAGTGCCTGCGCGAGGCTTCATGTGCGGTACCGGCCCCATCGAGAGAGACGTTCGAAATCTCATCGCCGACGGGCCCACAGGCGTAGAGATGCTCGGCGTCCGCAACGACATTCCCGCCTTACTCGGCACGGCAGACCTCTTCGTCTCAACATCCCGCAACGAAGGATTGCCATTGAACGTGATGGAAGCCATGTCGAGTGGGGCGGCCTTCGTGGCCCCAAACATCGAACAGATCTCGTGTCTGCTCGCAAACTCGGGACTTCGCGACATGTGCCTCTACGCGCCGCCACCTCAGCGGGGCGATCTGCCGGATCATCTGATCGATACGTGGGCGGCGAAAGTGGCCGAGGTCGTGAAGGACGACCAGTGGCGGCGCACGGTGGGTGCCAAGTCCCGCGAAATCATCCGTGCCGAGTATTCACTGGAGCGGATGGTCTCCGCCTACCAGGATGCATACGAAGAAACGCTCACCGCACGCTCTCGTACAGTTCCGTGATCTTATCGGCAAACTGTTCCCAGGTGTAGTTGCTCAGTACGTGTTCACGTATGGCGCGACGATCCCACTGACGGCGTAGCGCCTCCACGAGGGCATCGGTCAACGCCTTTACATCGGCGGGCGGCACCAGTATGCCGCAGGTGGGTTCCGCGATGGTCTCGGGCAGGCCATCGGTCCGACTCGCGACGACGGGCAGTCCCACGGACATCGCCTCGATGGTCGCCACGGGCATGCCCTCCGAGAGGGTGGGCAGGCAGAAAATGTCCGACTGCTGCATCTCGCGCACCATTTCTTCGTGAGGCAAACGGCCGGCGACAGTGACCCGATCGGCGATGCCGAGATCCTTGGCCAGATCTTCCAGGGAAGATTTCAGGGGACCGCCTCCGACGAAGTACAACGTAGAGCTGTCCCGCAGGTCTGCGGGCAGGTGCGTGAAGGCATGCAACAGGAGCTGGTGGTTCTTTCGCGGCAACAACTGCGCCACGGTGATGATGCGGTGTCCGAATTCGGTGCGGTTTGCGTCGGGCTCGAAGAGATCGGTTTCTACGCCGTGGAAAATGATATGCGTGTTGGGATGTGTGAGCCCCGCCGCCGCTGCGGCATTCCGGGTGGATCGACAATTGAACAGCAGCGCGGAGGCTCTGCGGACATGCTTGATCACGTAGCCGCTGTGCGGGAACTCGTGCAGATAGACATTGGCGTCGTTACCGATGCCTTGAACGACCACGGGAAGGCCGTGCTCGCGACCCATCATGGAGGCGCATACGCCTTCAGGCGAGATCCAGGGCGCATGCACGACATCTGGCTTGAATTCGCGTACGATCTCGGCCAGGTGTTTTCGGAGCTGCCGATACATGAACCAGCCTTCGTACCCCCATAGCAGTTTCTTGGGTCCCCAGCGCCAGCGGGGGTAGGTCACCGGTATACCCCTCACCTCTCCGGCCCGGGGGGAGTCTCCACGCTCGCGCAGCCACTCGCGAACGACGCCGGGCTTGGTCACGCCCTGCCTGAGCAGGGCCGGCGGAGGCGTCATGCCGACCGGACAGACGACACGAACAGCGTGTCCCGTACAATCCCGCAGCGCCACAGTCCCCCGGATGTTCCAGGGACCCGAAAGCCAGTCAAAACTCGAGGGGAACATGCTGCAGAGCCAGAGTATTCTCATCGGGCGATTCATCTTCCATTGGCGGCAACGTGCCACTGGCGGCGTAAGCCGGGGTCAAAAACCGTTCAAACCCGGCTGCTGCTGGGAGTCGAAGATGCGAGCCGTTCCAGATCGGCGTCGACCATCAGATGGACCAGTTCGGCGAAGCTGGTCGAGGGGACCCAGCCCAGATTCTCGCGCGCCTTGCTGCAGTCGCCCAGCAACACGTTGACCTCTGCAGGCCGGTAGAACCTGGGATCGACCTCGACGTGTTTCTCCCACTCCAGGTCGACGTGCGAGAAGGCGATCTGGCAGAACTCGCGCACGGAGTGGGTCTCGCCACTGGAGATGACGTAGTCCTCGGGCTCGTCCTGCTGCAGCATCAGCCACATGGCGCGAACATAGTCCGCGGCGTAGCCCCAGTCGCGCTTGGCGTCGAGATTGCCAAGGTACAGCTTGGCCTGCAAGCCCAGCTTGATGCGTGCCACGCCGTCGCTGATCTTGCGGGTCACGAACTCCAGGCCGCGTCGCGGCGACTCATGGTTGAAGAGGATGCCCGATACGGCAAAAATGTTGTAGCTTTCGCGGTAGTTGATCGTGATGTAGTGGCCGTAGCACTTGGCCACGCCGTAGGGACTGCGCGGATACAGAGGCGTCAACTCGGTCTGCGGCGTCTCGCGGACGGCACCGAACATCTCGCTGGACGAGGCCTGGTAGACCTTGATGGACTTGTCCACCATCTTGATCGCTTCCAGTACGCGCGTCACGCCGAGGGCCGTGACGTCGCCGGTGAAGATGGGCTGTTTCCAGGACGTCGGCACGAAGGACTGCGCCGCGAGATTGTAGATCTCATGCGGGCGGACCTCGCTCACGGCGTCGATCACCGATGTCTGATCGGTCAAGTCGGCCGCGACGAAGTTCAGACGTTCCTTGATGTGATTGACCCGCTCGATGGTCTCGGTACTGGTCCGGCGGACCATGCCGAAGACCTCGTAACCCTCTTCGAGCAGGAGTTCAGCTAGATACGAGCCGTCCTGGCCCGTGATGCCGGTGATCATCGCGCGCCGCGGGTTGCTGGTAGCCATCTTATCCGACCTTTCTTCCCGTCTGCTCATCGTCATCGCGCTGTTTCAGGACAATACGGATTTCCCGGGACTTGAAGATCCCGGGATGTCCTCCGTCCGGCGCAGGGCAGCAATTGCCTCAACCCGCGGTGCAGTATAACCCAGGACTCCGATATCTGGCAAGCTCGCCGCCGAGCCTGCATCCCGTCGGTATATCGGCGCCCGGCCGCCACGGTTGACAGGAAAAGACACGAGACAAAGGCGCGGCGCGGTTTTGACACGGCCGCAACCCGCCACTATAATCCACTCTCATCAGGCCTCGTGGGCACGCACGACGAGACCCGTATCTTCCCCGACGAACGGATCGCAGCAGATGGATCTCGGACGCTTCTACGCCGGCAAGACCGTCCTGGTGACCGGCGCCGCGGGCTTCATCGGCTCGCATCTGACCGACGGGCTCGTCGCACTCGGGTGCCGGGTCCGCGCCCTGGACGACCTGTCCGACGGCTTGTTGAAGAACCTGGACAACGCGATGGACAGCATCGAGTTCCGCGAGGGATCGCTCAACGACATGACCATCCTGGAGGCGCTGGTGCCGGGCTGCGACGTGGTCTTCCACCTGGGCGCGAACGCCTCGGTCCCCCGTTCGTCACAGAATCCGGCCTACGACTTCGAGCGCAACCTGGCCGCCACCTTCAACGTGCTGGAGGCGGTCCGAGCCGGAGGCGCCGGGCGGCTGCTCTTCGCCTCATCGGCCGCCGTCTACGGCGAGCCCCAGACCGCGGACGGCCGGATGGGCGAGAACCACCCCTTCGTGCCCAAGTCGCCCTACGGCGGCACCAAGCTGGCCGGCGAGTTCATGATCGACGCCTACACACGCTGCTACGACCTCGACCACCGGCGCGTGCGCATCTTCAACACATTCGGCCCGCGCCAGCGCAAGTACGTGATGTTCGATCTGCTGGAGAAGCTGCGCCGCGATCCGGAGCATCTCGAGGTGATCGGGACCGGCGAGCAGCAACGCGACTACAACTACGTCGCCGACACGGTGCTGGCCCTGCTGACCGTGGCCGCCCACACGCACGCGCGCGCCAAAGTCTACAACATCGCCGGCGGCCGTCCCGTGAGCATCCGCGACCTGGTTGACCTGATCATCAAGGCCACGGGCATCGAGCGCCCCGAGATCACCTACACCATGGAGAGCTGGCCCGGCGACGTGGTGAGCATGGTCGCCGACACCTCGCGCATCGAGACCGAACTGGGCTACAAACCGGCAGTGGGTCTGGAGGACGGCCTGCGCCGGCTGGTGGACTGGCATCGCGAGCTGTACGGCGCACCCTGGTAGTATCACACGACCGCCTGCAAAAGAAGAAAGGCCCGGGAGCCGAAGCTTCCGGGCCCTGTCGTTCGCGTCCGGGACGCGAGTCATGAGGAGACTAGCGGTAGAGGCTCTTCACGGCGCCCCAGGCGCTGTCCTCGTTGCCGACCGGAGCATCGATCGTGACGGTCACGAGGCAGCCCGCGCTAGAATAGGCGTCCACGCCCAGATAGTACCAGCCTTCGGCCGCGGCCACATAGGTGATCAGTTCCTGGGCACCGCTGCAGCAGTTGTCCGAGCCGGCCACGCAGGAAGTCAAGGGATCCGCGCAGTCCGTGAACAGGTACATGGCCATGTCGCATGCGCCGTCTTCGGTGACGGTGAACGTCTCGCCAAGGGTCAGGTAGATCTTGTAGAAGGCGTCGGGGCCGTCGGCGCTGTAACCGGTACAGCCGCCGTAAACCATGGGCTCCTGGTTTGTGAAGCCGCCATCGGCGAGATCCACGTCGAACTGAGACAGACCCTGCACCTGCAGATCGATGGCGCCCGTGCAGACGTCATTGTCGGGCGGCGGCGGAGGCGGCTCATCCAGGGTGGCGGTCAGGATGTACGTTCCCGAGTAGGAGGCGCTGTAGCCCGTGATCTCGACGAAGTAGGTGCCGGCCACGGTGAAGGTGTAGTTGATGATCGAGTAATAGTTGGGATACCCGACATCGTCGTTGTAGGCCAGCTGGGTCGTGCCGTCGGTATCGAAGAGATACATCTTGGTGTCGCCGATGTCGCCGGGGTGGGTCTCGAACTCGACGATATCGCCTGCCCCGACGGTGATCGCGAAGAAGTCGACTTCTCCGGCCGGATCGATGGCGGCGTTCATGTCGTCGCCGACGGTCAGCGTGTTGGCCGTCGTGTAGTCATCGTTGGGCTCGGCTTCGGCGGCGCGCCCGTTGGGTGAATACTGCGCCAAAGGCTTCTCCAGGGGGGGTTTGGCAACGGCGATGCTGCTGATCAGGCAGAGCGCCATCAAAACGACTAGCATGGTACGCATAAGCGTCCCTCCTTCGGAAATGTGAGTGCAAGGTTCGCTGTGCGACTCAAGATGCAGGAGGCGGGGAAGCCCTGCTTGACTGCTCAAGCCCGACAGCCGGCTCTCAATTCGTCATTGATCGTATCATATCGAGAGGGGTTGATACAACCATTTTTCAAGAAAATATCACGAATGGATACGTTTTAGTGACAATCTTGTCACTACTCCGTGGATTTTTTAGGGGTTGGTCGGGAAAACCCCTATGCGATCGAGTCCAATCTCTCACCCATCCGCAGGCGGTGCCGCAGGCCCATCAGGCGGGTGTCCAGCGCCCGCAGCTCGCCCAGGTTGGCCCGCTCGCGGGCCGACGGCTCGATCACGTCCACCATGGCGCCGTTGTTGATCACCACGCGGCGATCGCCCATCAGGGCCAGGATGGGGTCGTGGGTGGCCATCAGGACGATCTTGTCCTGGCCGATCAGGATGTCGAGGGCCTTCTGGCGGTCGATGCCGGCGTTCTCGATCTCGTCGATCAGCACCACCGGGGAGCGGCTCAGCACGGCGGTGTCGGCGATCATCAGGGCGCGGGATTGGCCCCCGGACAGGCTCGTGACGGGCGTGTCCAGGGCGAAGGGTTCGCCCGCGAGCGCGTTGGCGTCCTTCCAGATCCGCTGGATCTTGGCCTCGGGATCGGGCGCCTGGCGGCTGTCGGCATGCAGGGCCAGGAAATCCGCCACGGACAGGTCCATGACGAAGTTCATGTTCTGGCTGAGCTGGGCCACGAGCTTGTGCTCGCTGGACGTGCGCCATTTCATCCCCGCTTCGCGGCCGTTGATGGTCACGCGGCGACCGGTGGGCGTGTCGCCGCGGGCCACCCACTCGATGTCCGCCAGCAGTCGGCTCTTGCCCGAGCCGGTGGGACCCACGATGCAGATCACCTCGCCCAGACGCGCCGACAGCTCGGACACCGGTTCCGGCTCGCCGCCCTTGTCGTATCCCCCGTAGACGGCGATCTCGGCGACCCGTTCCTCCTCGCCGGCGAGGAAGGCGTCCATCTCGGCCAGAAAGCCCGCGAGGTCGTCCAGCAGCCCGGCGGCCGGCGTGGCCGCGAGCGCCAGGGCGGGATCGTCGCCCAGTTCCGTGCCGCGCTCCGCGAGCCAGCCCTGGGCGAAGGGCCAGCGGTCCAGCAGCTCGCCGACGCTCAGGCCGCGCAGGGTGTCGGGGGTGATCATCGCCCGTCCCCCTCGGGACCGGTCTGCGGACCCGTCAGCGGCGCCGCCTGCTGACGGTCGGCCTGTCCGTCGAGATCGATCTTGCGCACGTTGCCCATCTGGTACCGCGAGCCGATGCGGGTCTCGCCGAGGCAGTACGAGCACAGTGCCGCCGGCATGCTGAAACGCAGGCGCTTGCCCTCGGCCGTCGCCACCTCGGCGCCCTCCTCCCAGAGGGTCGAGAACTCGTAGCTGCCCTGGCCGGTGATGCCGTTGACGTGCATGATGCGGGCCCTGGGGTTTACCCTATGGACGCGCGTCGCGAAGACCTCCCGCTCGGCCTGGCTGACGATGTCGCCCTTGGTGATCACCACGATGTCGGCCGACTTCAGCATGGGGCCGATCTTCTGCGGCGTGTCGATGCCCGACAGGTTGTCGATGACGCAGACCGACAGGATGTCGCGGATGTACGGCGAGCAGCGGTTGCAGAGGCCGGCGCTCTCGCTCACCAGCACGTCGAGCCCCTCGGCCAGGCCCCACTGGACGCATTCCTCCACGTTGCTCACGAAGTAGTGGTCGGGGCACAGGGCGCCGCTGAGGCCCTTGCGCACGGGGATGCCCGCCGCCTGGTAGACCTCGTCGTCGAGGGTGGACAGGCAGTCGAACTTTACGACGCCGATCTTGCGGTCCGCCCGGCGCAGATGGGTCAGGGTCTTCAGGATCACCGCGGTCTTGCCCGACGACGGCGGGCCGCTGACGGTCACGAATCTCATCTCAGACCTCCGCGCCTTCCCTGAAGATCTCCAGCATGCGGGGGATGCGCTCCCCCAGGTCGTGCTCGCGGACGAAATCCCAGCCCAGCCACAGCCAGGGCGCGGGCTCGGGCAGCTCGTTCACCACGTCCGGGTGCAGCGAGGGGAACAGCCCGCGGTGGCTGAGCACCTCGCCGGCCTCCTTCGAGAGGAAGAAGTCGGCCAGCTCGCGCGTGCCGGCCGGCGCATTCGCCTGCTCGAGCATGAAGATGGGGCTGATGATCGCGCCGTCCGCGGGCCAGACGACCTCCACCTGGGGATTCATCCTGGCCATGCGCGAGAAGAAGTACGGGATCACCGAGACCGTCGGCACCTCGCCGCGGTTGGCCTTGAACCGGCCCGCCGCCTGGCTGGGGTGGAGCGACTTCATGAGGTTGCGCGACAGGGCGCGCACGCCGTGGTCGCCGAAGTGCTTCCACAGGGTCAGCAGGATGCCGTTGAACAGGTCGAAGTCGCCCACCGGCAACGCGATGCGCTTCTCAAGGCGGGGCGAGAGCAGGTCGGCCCAGGAGCGCGGCACGTCCTCTCCTTCACCCAGTTGCTGCTTGTCGACCAGGAAGACGGCCGGTACGACGCCGATCATGGCGAAGTGGCCGTCCGGGTCCTTCAGTTCCAGGCCCGCGAAGTCGGCGTTGACGGCCTCGGACGAGCGGTCGACGAAGACACCGGCGTCCTTGAAGCGGGCCAGGTTGCGGCGGTCGAAGAAGGACTCGAAACCGGCCGACAGGAAGATGTGGGGCAGGTCGTCGCGGGTGCGGATGCGGGCCATTTCCTTCTGCACCACGTCCATGCCCACGCTGGCGGCGGCCAACTTGTAGCCGACGGTCACGCCGTGGCGCTCGACCACCTCGTTCTTGACTGTCTCGAAGGCTTCCAGCAACGGGATGCGCACCGGGCAGGGCAGCAGTCCGGCCACCTTGATGTCGCCTTCGCGGGGGAACATCCGGTCGTCGTCGGCCATCTGCAGGGTTATGTCCTCGCTGCGGCGGCTGCCTTCGACGACCGCGACGAGCAGGGACCGGAAAGCCTCGAAGTCCTTGCCCTTCATCCGAGTGGCCTGGCCCAGCGTGACCAGCTTGCCGTGGGAACTGCGCTTGCTCTCGTCCCCGACATGCGCGAAACCGTTGTCCACGAAGGCGGGGATGGTCTCGGGGTACGTCTCGGTGACCTCGAAGAGGGTCATGTCCGGCGTGATCGTCACGGTGTCCATGAGGCTTTCTCCGTCCTGATCCGGATGCTGCGCAATTCTTTACCTTGTGGTGTAGATATGTCATGAGCAATATCATCCTGACGGGGCGATTCCGCAAGCGGGAATTGCGATTGCCCCTCGCTCAATCGCCAGGCATGGCCTATATTCGCTCGAAACGGCCTTTTCTTCGCCTTTCCGTGCTCGGAGGACATCCCATGCGAAGCCTGCTGCCGATCCTGATGGTCCTGACCTGCTGCCTGCCCGTCGCGGACGCCGCCCCGCATCCCTTCTCGGTCCACGACATGCTGGCCATGGATCGGATCGGCGATCCCCAGGTCTCCCCCGACGGGGGCACCATAGCCTTCACCGTGCGCAGCACGGACCTGGAGGCCAACCGCGGCCGCACCGATCTCTGGCTGGTGGACACGGACGGCGCCGGCATCCACCGCCTCACGACGGACCCGTAGGGCGACTGGAACCCCCGCTGGTGCCTCGACGGCACCCTCTACTTCCTCTCGACCCGCAGCGGCTCGCCCCAGGTCTGGCTAATCGATCCCCGCGGCGGCGAGGCCACCCAGGTCACCGACCTGCCCCTGGACGTGGGCAACCTGGAGGTCGTGCCCCAGCTGCGGTCGCTGGCCTTCACCCTGGACGTCTACCCGAACCTGACGATCGCCGAGACCGTCGCCCGGGACGAGGACCGGGCCGCCGATCCCGCCACGGGCATGATCTACGACGAGCTCATGTTCCGGCACTGGGACACCTGGGAGGACGGCAAGCGCAGCCACGTGTTCGTGTGGTCGCCGTCGGATCCGGACGCGGACCCGGTCGACCTCACGCCCAGCCTGGACGCCGACACGCCGACCCGTCCCTGGGGAGGCAGCGAGGAATTCGCCTTCTCCGCCGACGGCAGGACGCTTGTCTTCACGGCCAAGATCGAGGACGGCAGCGAGGCGGCCTGGAGCACCGACTACGACCTCTACGCCGTGGACACGTCCGGGCAGAGCCGGCGCCGCTGCCTGACCGACGCCAACGCGGCCTGGGACACGGCTCCCCTATTCTCGCCCGACGGCAGGACGCTGGCCTACCTGGCCATGGCCCGGCCGGGCTTCGAGGCCGACCGCTTCCGCATCGTCCTGCGGGACTGGCCGGACGGCGGCGCGCGGTACCTGGACCTGGTCCACGACGGCCTGGACCTGAGCCCCCGCGGCCTGCTCTGGTCGGCCGACGGCAAGACCATCTTCGTCACCGCCGACTACCGCGGGCAGGGATCGATCTTCAGCATCGACGTCCCCGGCGGCAAGACGAAGCTGCTGGTCCGCGACGGCGCCAACGGCTCGCTGCGCCTGGCCGGCAAGGGGCTGGTCTACACCAAGAACCACCTGCGCGGCCCCAACGAGATCTACGCCTTCAGGGGCAACGAGCGGCGCGTCACCTCCCTCAACGACGACAAGCTGTCCGCCTGCCTGATGGGCGAGCCCGAGCAGTTCACCTTCAAGGGCTGGCACGACGAAGAGGTGTACGCGTACCTGGTCAAGCCCTTCGACTGGAGCGAGGAGGCCGCGGCTGCCGGCCGCAAGTGGCCCCTGACCTTCCTGATCCACGGCGGACCCCAGGGCAGCTTCGGCAATGACTTCCACTACCGCTGGAATCCCCAGGCCTACGTGGGCGCCGGCTTCGCCACCGTGGCCGTCGACTTCCACGGCTCCACCGGCTACGGACAGGATTTCTGCGACGCCATCAGCGGCCACTGGGGCGACCGTCCCCTGGAGGACCTGGAAAAGGGGCTCGCCGCCGCCCTGGAGCGCTACGGTTGGCTGGACGCCGGCCGCGTCGTGGCCTCGGGCGCCAGCTACGGCGCCTACATGATCAACTGGCTCCACGGACAACCCTTCGCCGACAAGTTCAAGGCCTTCGTGAGCCACGACGGCAACCTGGACGAGCGGATGGCCTACTACGACACCGAGGAGCTGTGGTTCCCCGAGTGGGAGCACGGCGGCCCTCCCTGGGGAAAGGACTCCGGCTACGGCAAGCACAACCCGGCCGACTTCGTCCGGAACTGGCACGTGCCGACCCTGGTCGTGCACGGCGCCCTGGACTATCGCGTCGTGGATTCTCAGGGTCTGGGCACGTTCACCGCCCTGCGCCGTCTCGGCGTGCCGGCCCGCCTGCTCTACTACCCCGACGAGAACCACTGGGTGCTCAAGCCCCGCAACTCGATCCAGTGGCACGACGAGGTCATGGGCTGGTTGAAGCGCTGGACCGAGTGACGGCCGAGCGGCCGCCGCCCGCGGCACCGGACTTGCACCCCCTCCCCCAGATCGCGGGAGCGCCTGTCTCCCTGGTAGATCGTCGTATCCGGGGGGATCACGACAGATCTCGTGAGGGCGAAAGCTTCCCGATCATATCCCGGATGGGAGGTGTCATCATGCACGGTTGGAAGACGCATCTGTTGCTGATCGCGATCATCGCGACGCCCCTGTCGGCCCTGGCGGACTGCCCCAACTTCTACGAGGTGGCGAGCGACCAGGGCAAGGCCTGGCTGGGCATGAGCGCCGGCGGCTTCATCGCCGGCGAGGGCCAGAGCTTCTACCTGGAATGCCCCTGCCAGCTGGTCTCGGTGACCTTCGAGGTCGTGCTCGATGGACTGACCTGGTACGGCGTGCCTCCCCTCGGGACGGGGGATCTGCTGTACTGCGAGTTCAAGACGGATACGGGCGTCACGCTCCTCTCGCTGTCGAAGGCCCTCGACTTCGACGTGGGGCGCGACTGGATCACCTTCGATTTCAGGGCCGACAACTTCGTGCTTCTCCCCGGCGACTACATGGTCGTCTGCTTCACGGCGAGCTCCAGGCAGGGCAGGCTGGCCTATCATCAGGCGGACGACATCTACGCCGCCGGTGTGCGCTACATCTCTGAGAACGGCGGCGCCGGGCCCTGGACACCGGCCGCCCCGACGCACGGCGATCTGGCGTTCCGGGTGAACGTCATGGGTTCCGTACCGACGGAATCCGTAGCCTGGGGACAGGTCAAGGCGCTGTATCGCTAGCGCCTCGCCGCGGAGCCTCGACACCTCCGGCACCGGTCCACCGTTGCGTGGGCCGGTGCGTTTTTTTTGCGGTTGCGACGGCTTCCGGCATGGTGAATGATCCGCGGGACCATGGGATCATCGAATGGAGGCCGAATTGTCGCGTACCCCCGAGCCTTCCCTGCGCCGCGAGATCGTGGCCGGCGCCACGACCTTCGCAACAATGGCCTACGTGTTCATCGTGAATCCCATGATCCTGTCCGGGGCCGGCATGCCGTTCGGCCCCGCCATGACCGCGACCATCTTGGCCGCCTTCGTCGGCACGCTCCTGATGGGCGTGTACGCCCGCCGCCCCTTCGCCATCGCACCCTACATGGGCGAGAACGCCTTCGTCGCCGTGACGGTGGTGGGCGTCCTCGGGTATACGTGGCAGCAGGCGCTCGGCGCGATCTTCATCGGCGGTGTCCTGTTCACCCTGCTGACCCTGTCCGGCGCGCGCGGCTGGCTGACGCGCGCGGTCCCGGACGGGTTGAAGATCGCCTTCGCCGCCGGTATCGGCCTGTTCCTGGCCTTCGTCGGCATGAACAGCGCCGGCCTGGTGGAGCTGGGCACGCCCGGCGCGCCGGTGCGCGTGGCCGACCTCACCGCCACCGGCCCCCTGCTGGCGATCTGCGGCATCCTGCTGATGGGGTGGCTGACCCACCTCCGGGTACCCGGGGCGTTATTGATCGGCATCCTGGCCACCGCCGCCCTCGGCTTCGCCCTGGGCGCCGCGACTCTGCCCGACAGGCTCGTCGGCTCCCCGCCGCCCCTGTCCCCGGTGTTGTTCGAGCTGGACATCGCGGGCGCCCTGCGCTGGGATTTCCTGCCGGTGATCCTGACCGTCTTCATCCTGGACTTCGTGGACACCATGGGCACCCTGCTGGGCCTGGCCCGCCGCACCGGCATGCTCGACGAACGGGGTCAGCTTCCGGAGATCGAAAAACCGATGCTCTGCGATTCGGTGGCCACGATGGCGGGCGCGCTGCTCGGCACGACCACCACCGGCACATACCTGGAATCGGCCGCCGGGATCGAGGCCGGCGGCCGCACCGGCGCCACCTCGATCGTGACGGCGCTGCTGTTCCTGTCGATGCTCTTCCTCGCCCCGCTCTTCGGCGCGATCCCCGGTTTCGCCTACGGCCCCGCCCTGGTCCTCGTCGGCGCCATGATGCTGGCGCCCCTGCGTGATCTGGACACCGACGACACGACCGAGGTCCTGCCCGCGTTCCTGACCATGATCATGATGGCCTTCACCCTGAACCTGGGCATGGGCCTCACCGCGGGACTAGCGGCGTGGCCCCTGCTGAAACTGCTGACCGGCCGGGCGAGGGAAGTGCCCTCCGGCATGTGGGTCCTGGGCGGCGTGTCGGTGCTCTTCTTCGTGATCCATCCCTACTGAGCCGCCCGGCGAGGAGAAACATGACGAGCCTGAAGGACAAGACGGTGATGATCACGGGCGCCAGCTCCGGCATCGGCGCCGCGTGCACGAGGGCCTTCGCCGGGCAGGGCGCGCGCCTGGTCCTGGCGGCCCGTCGCCGCGACCGCCTCGAGAACCTGGCGTCGGAACTGGGCGTAGGGACGGTCACGCTCGCCCTGGACGTGCGCGAGCGCGCGGCGATCGACGAGGCGGCGGCCGTCCTGGCGGACGACCGGCGGGAGATCGACGTGCTCGTCAACAACGCCGGCCTCAGCCTCGGCCTGGATACCTTGCAGGAGGGCGACCCGGCCGACTGGGAGGAGATGATCGACACGAACGTGAAGGGGTTGCTCTGGCTGACGCGAGCCGTCGTGCCGGGGATGGTCGAGCGCGACCGGGGGCACGTGATCAACATCGGTTCGGTCTCCGGACACGACGTCTATCCCGGCGGCGCCGTCTACTGCGCCACCAAGTTCGCGGTGCACGCCATCACCACCGGGCTGCGCATCGACCTCAAGGGAACAAAGGTGCGCGCCTCGCCGGTCGCTCCGGGCATGGTGGAGAGCGAGTTCAGCCGCGTGCGTTTCCACGGCGACGCCGAACGGGCCGACGCCGTCTACCGCAACTTCCCGCCCCTGCAGCCGGCGGACGTGGCCGAGGCGGTCGTCTTCTGCGCCACGCGGCCGCCCCACGTTAACATCGCGGGGCTAATCCTCTGGCCCACGGACCAGAAGACGGTGACCATCAGCCACCCGCGTCCCGTCGACTAGGAATCCAGGGCGTCCTCGAGGCGCGACCGGAGCTCGGGATCGTCCGGCTCCATCCCGGGAGGGAATCGGAACAGCACCTTCCCCGTGCGGGAGACGAGGTACTTGGTGAAGTTCCAGGAGGGTTCCGCCAGCCCCGTGGCGGTCAGGAAGCGGTAGATCCGGGACTTGTCGCCGCCCTTGACCCGCACCTTCGCGAAGAGCGGGAAGGCTACCCCGTACTCCGCGTCGCAGAAGGCGCGGATCTCCGCGGGCGAGCCCGGCTCCTGTCCCAGGAAATCGTTGCAGGGGAAACCGAGGACCGTGAAGCCGCGCCGGGCGTATTCCCGCTGGAGATCCATCAGGCCGGCGTATTGGGGCGTGAAGCCGCAATTGCTGGCCACGTTCACGACCAGCGCCACGTGGCCGCGCCAGCGATCCAGGGACACCGGATCGCCGTCGAGGCCGCGACTCTCCAGATCCCAAAAACCCGGCGAGGAAACGTCATCGCTCACGGCGACGGTTCCCTGCACGCCGCCGCCGGTGGCGGAGCGGAGGGCCAGGATCGCTGCCGCCGCCCCGAGCAGTATCAGGATGACCGCCGTGATCAGGATGATCTTCATGCCTCGCCTTCCCGTCAGATCGCCGGTTCGATGGCCACGATCTCCCAGCGTCGGCGTTCTCCCTCTTTACCGTACTCCACCTGGTCCCCGACCCGATTGCCCATGAAGGCCAGGGCCAACGGCGCATTGTAGGAGAGCACGCCGCTCTCGGGGGCCGAATCCCAGACGCCGAGGAAGGTGAGGTTCTCCTCCCGCTCCGACACGAGATCGCGGACCAGAACCCTGGTGCCGATGTTCACGAAATCCGTCCGCGCCATCTCAGGGTCGATCATCTTGGCCTTGGCCAGTTCGGATTCTATACGCGTGGCGGTGCTGGTGATCTGGTCGCGTTTCTCCAACGCGGCCGTGTACTCGGCGTTCTCGCTGAGATCGCCGTGGGACGCCGCCTCCCCGATCTGCTTGGCGACCGCCGGCAAGGCGTCTTGAACCAGATGGTCCAGCTCGCCCTGGCGCCGATTGAGCCCGGATTCGGTGGTGTAGTACACGTCCTCTTCCCAGGGCCTGGCGCCCTCGACGAAGATCTCGGGATGGGCGCCCCGCAGGAACGTGAGCAGGCTGGTCCGGGTGCTGGGGCGCAGGCCGCCGCTGGCCTCGATGCGGTCCTTGAGCGCGTGGGCATCCGGCTTGTCGATCTTCGCGATGTAGCGGCGGATCGGCTCGCCATCCTGCAAGGACAGCGTCTCCTGGGCCTGATCGATGACCTTGCGCAGACGCTTGTCGTCCGAGAGGGCGGTCATGCGGCCGGTGGCGTCCATCAACTCGAGCAGCCCGAAGAGCACCCGGCCGGTGTCGAGTCCCGGCAGGGCGATCAGGGTCGCGGCCGTCTTCGTGTCCGTGTGCCTGGCACGCCACAACCAGCAAAGCACGTCGGGCGAGGCGGTGGGATGCTCGAGAACCGTGACCAGGGCCTCGGCGAGGATGCCGGTCTCGCCGGCCGCGAGCAGCTCCCGGGCCATGTGGTCGCAGACCATCCGCCCCGTGCGCGGCAGGATCCACCCCCAGGTACGGACCCAGTCGTCGGGCTGGGCCTTGCGCAGGAACTCGAGAACCGCCTGCAGCATGCGGTCGTTCAGACGGGTCGGCATGAGCCCCGGATCGGTCACCCTGGACAGCACGGAGACGGCGGCCTGCGGGTTCATCTTCGCCACAGGCACGCCGCGCCCGGCCACGGTGGAGTGGATCGCCAGGCAGACCAGCGTCAGCACGGGATCCTTCTCCAGCAGGCGGCCGGCCAGACGGGCGGCGGCGTTGCCCATCGCCAGGAGCAGGTCCGTGTCCACGTCCTTCTCCTTGCGGATGCCCACCAGGTAATCGAGGACGAATTCAAGCAATTCCTCGGGATCCGTGATGCCTTCGAACCGCTCCCGCACGCGATCCTCGTAGCTGCGCTCCTGCTTCAGCACGCGGAAGGTCGGCTGCGTGCCGCTGCCGATATCCAGGCGCGTCGATTTCTTCAGCAGCGGCCGCGCCCGCTTCCACCAGCCGGCCCAGGCGCCCTCTCCCATCAGGGTGACCACGGACTTGCGCAGGTCGCGATAGCTGCAGGACAGGTTGCGCGTCGAGGCCAGGGCCATCAGGACGAATCCCGCCGGGTCATCGCCGGCAAGGGCGCGGAGCTCGTCCGGTCGATAGATGATCAGCGAGGGAAAATGGTCCTTCGGCAGGATGATGACCTTGGCGATCTGATCGGCGTTCATGGTCTCATGGCGTCCGCTGAACGACACCTTCAGCTCGGCGGTTTTCTCGTCCACCGCGACGACCATGCCCGGTTCGAGGTGGGAGCGATCGCTGAAGAAAGCGCCCGGGCGCAGGCGCAGGTACCGTCGGACGGAATCCACGCCACCCGGCAGGGAAACGCTCTCGTCGAGCAGCACGTCCAGCAATCCGGACAGATGTTCGTAATCCGCGTGGCTCGCCCGGTAGAGTCGTTTCAGTTCGCGCCGCAGATAGGCCGACGCGGGCAGGTGCTGTGTGCCGGCGACGGCGGTATCCAGGCGGGCGCCCTTGCCGCACTTCTCCTCCACCGAGGTCAGCACCAACTGGAGCAGGGTCTCGGCCCGTTCCTGCTCCCCGAGGCGCCGGACCTGGCCGATGATCGGCAGCAGATCGTCGAGTTCCACGTCCTCGTCGTCCAGGGCGTCGGGCCACAGGCCTTCGAGATCGTTGAACTGGCGTGCGTTGGCGAGCTTCTTGAGCTTGATGAGGTTCATGACCGGCCTCGATCGTTCCGAAAAGATATGAAACGGCCATGGCCGCCCCAGCGCGGGTACGGTGACGACCGGACTTGCCTGATGAAGTTATCAGTCGTTGGACAAGATAGCAGGTTTGGCGGGCCAGAAAAGGGCGAGGACGAATAAAACGCTCATCCAGGATCACTTGACCATGGTCATTTTCCAGGTGGACACGTTGCCACCGGCCGACAGGCGCAGGATGTAGTGTCCCGAAGGCTGCAGGTCGCCGCTTTCGCTGCGGCCATTCCAGACCGCCTCGTGCCAGCCGGGGCTACGATCGACGTCGAACGTCCTCACGCGCTGGCCGCGCACGTCGAAGATCTCGAGCAGCGCGAACGATCCCGCTGCCAGGTTCTCGGGGATGCCGTAGCGGATCGTCGTTTCCGGATTGAAGGGGTTGGGGAAATTCGACCTGAGATCGGAAGTCGGGGGCGGTCCGCCGTCCTCGGGCTGGGGAGCCGGCAGGAAGACCGTATCCGAGGGCAGGCTCAGTTCGCCTTCGTGACCGGCCGTCGAGATGCCGCTGACGCGAATGCGGTACTCGACGCCCAGTTCGGCCTGCAGCACGAAGTTCGTATCGCTGCTGGCGCCTTCGAAACGGAACTCTTCGTCGTCCCGCGAGGCGTACACCATGTAATAGTAGACCGCGGCGCCGTCGGTGGGCGGGCTCCAGTGGAAGGCGACCGGCACCGTCTGACCCGCAGCAGCGACGGGAACCAGCACCGTGAGCGCCAGAATCAGTATGGCTGAAATCCGTTCCAGACGGTCCGTCGTCAATGTGAACTCTCCAGGAGAACTCGATCGATGCAAAGCCTTCGAGTTGATCTTCGCCCGCACCAAAATGCAACTACGGTGCCAGGCCAGTAGACCGATCCTGCTGTCTCTACAACGTGTTGTCCTGCAAAACCTTGGAGATACGCTCCGGCTGCGATCCGACGACGAGGGCCTCCTGCCCGTCGTCCGCATGGGGCGGATCGCGAAGTGGTGTCACTCCTTGGGCAATAACTATGGGCAATGACGGTCTCTTGTCAATGACCGTATTGTCATAATGGTGCATTTTCTTCTCGATCCCGTTTCTTTCTTGTCGTTCCCGATGCTTCCCCGTCGTGGCCCGACGTCGGGCAGACGACCGGAGATCGCAGGGGCCCGCGCGGGAGGCGACCCCCGGCGACCGATCCGCAAGCGGGTCGACCGGAGCAGCAAGGCATACGTGCAGCATGCAATCAATGCTCCCGGTCCAGGCCGCCCGCGGTCGTGGGCGAATGATCGTCGTCCGACGGAAGATCTTCGTCCTCGAGCTCGGCCAGGCGGCGGCGCGTTCGTCGTATGCGCAGGATCGCGCCCAGGGCGAAACCCAGCGCCAGCAGCACGAAAAGGGTCGGCCAGCGCGTGAGCGTGACGAGCCAGCCGAACCGGATGCGCATCGACCGGGAGAAATCGGCGGTGAACGCCTCGTAATCCGTGCCGGTCGCGTCGGCGAAACCCCGGCGGAAATCACCGTGCAGGCGCGTGGCGAGGATCAGCTTGCCGATCACGTCTTCACCGTAACGGTCCACGAGCGTGTCCACGGCCAGCAGGCTGGCGCGATAGGCACGGTCGGCCCATTGGGCGTTGCCCGGAAATCGTCCCTCCAGTCCCTGCAGGTCGGGCACGTGGCCCTCCAGCATCAGGGAAACCGTGTCGCGGAATCGCCACTCCCCGGATACGTGCTGGGCGACGCCCTCGTGGAACCAGGCGGGCACCGCGGCGGCGCCCATCCCCTGGTGCAGGAGGCAGTGGGAGATCTCGTGCAGCATGACGTGGGTTACGGTCCGGCCGACGCCGCGGGACCGCTCGCAGTCGATCCAGGCGGTGTGTCCCGCGGCGGCGCCTACGCCCCAGTCGGCGACGACCCCGCCGAGCGAGTCCTTGAAACCGGACGTCGTCATCAGATGGATGTCCACGCGGGGACGTTGCAGCGTAAACGGCCAGACGAGCGCGGTCAGGGTCGGACCGTGCTCGCGCAACGCCGCCAGGCAGTCGCGTTCCACGTCGGGGTTGACCCCGGGCTCGCGGAAGAAGCGCACGGGCGGCTGGGTGTCCAGTGCCCGTGTCGCATCGTTCGCGGCACCAGCCGATCCGTACGCGGTCATGACGAGCGCCGCCGCGAGCATGAACGCGAGCCGTGTTTTCAAAAGCAACCGTCCTCGAACGCCATTGACACTTCGCGGCCGACGGCACGATGATGGTGCATCGAGGCCCATACCGCAACACCGCGAAAGGACGGCGACCTTGTCCCATCCCGGTCCGACACTCGCCGAGATCCGCGACGCCATCTCCGGCGTGACGCGGATCGCGGCGCTCACGGGGGCGGGCATCTCCGCGGCCAGCGGCGTGCCCACCTTTCGCGGCGGGCCCGACAGCCTGTGGGAGAACGAGAGACCGGAGGATCTCGCCACGCCACAGGCCTTCCGGCGAGACACGGAGAAGGTGTGGCGCTGGTACGACTGGCGGCGCGGCATCGTGGCCGGCTGCGAACCCAACGCGGCGCACCTGGCCCTGGCGCGGCTGGACGGGATCGCCGCCGGGGTGACCGTCATCACCCAGAACGTGGACGGCCTGCACCAGCGCGCGGGCAGCGCCGCGGTGCTGGAGTTCCACGGCTCGCTCTGGACCCTGCGCTGTACGTCCTGCGGGCTGGCGGAGCGTAACCGGGACGTGCCTCTCGACCTGCCTCCCGCCTGCCCCTCCTGCGGCGGCCTGATGCGACCCGGCGTGGTGTGGTTCGGCGAGAACATCGACCCGGAGATCATGCGGGCATCATCCCGGGCCGCCGTCTCCTGCGACCTGTTCCTGGTGATCGGCACCTCGGGTCTGGTCCAGCCCGCGGCGGGCATGGCGATGATGGCGAGCAACGCGGGCGCCAAGGTCGTGGAGTTCAACCTGGAGCGGGGCGGCGTCAGCGCCTGGGTAGATCTCTTCGTCCCCGGCAGCGCCGACGAGACGGTACTGGGACTGTTGCCATGACCGGGGGGGCTTCCGGACCCACGATCCTGCTCGTCAACAAGTTCTACCACGACGTGGGGCCGGCGGGCGGCGTGGGACGGTACATCCTCCAGGAAGAGGAGGACCTCGCCCGGCGCGGCTGGCGGGTCGTTCCCTTCGCCATGCACGACGAGCACGCGCGTCCCTCCGCCTGGGACCGGTTCTTCGTCAAGGCGCACGACTACCGGACGCCGCGCTTCTCGCCGGCGGCGGCTGCGGCGGCCCTCTCGCTGATCTGGAACCGGGAGGCGGCGCGCAACCTCGAGCGGCTGCTGCGGGAGGCGCGCCCCGACGTGGCGCACCTGCACAACATCTACCACCACCTGAGTCCCTCGCTGCTGCCCGTGCTGCGACGCCACGGGATTCCCGTGGTGATGACCCTGCACGACCTGCGGCTGCTCTGTCCCGCCATCCACATGCTGCGCGACGGCGGGGTCTGCGAGCGCTGCCGCGGCGGCCGGCTGTGGGAAGCGGTGCGCGGCCGCTGCGTGAAGGACTCCCGCGCCGCATCCCTGCTCGCCGCGGTGGAGACCGCCCACCAGAGATCGCGGAGGCTCTACGAGACGACCGTGTCGCGCTTCCTCTGCCCCAGCGCCTTCTACGCCCGGAAATACGCCGAGTGGGGATATCCCGCCGAGCGACTGCTCCATCTGCCCAATTTCGTGGACCTGGAGACCTGGCGGCCCTCGACCGCGGAACCGGACGACGCCTACCTCTACGCCGGCCGCATCTCGCGCGAGAAGGGCCTGGTCACGCTCCTGCGGGCCCATGCCCTCTGGGAAAGACGCGCGCGCGAAAGCGCCGAGACGGCGCCGCCGCAGCTGCGCCTGGCCGGCTCCGGACCTCTCGACGCGCGGCTGCGCGCGCTCGCGGACGAGCTCTCGCTGGAGCGGATCAGCTTTTTGGGGCCGTTGACCCCGTCCGCGCTGCGCGCGGAGATCCAGCGTGCGCGATTCGCCGTGCTGCCCTCGGAATGGTACGAGAACGGCCCCCTGTCCCTGCTCGAAGCGCTGGCGACCGGCGTGCCCGTCGTGGGCGCCGATATCGGGGGCATACCCGAATGCCTCG